>CAYJHL010000182.1:0-3674 GCA_964369585.1 uncultured Treponemataceae bacterium
TAATGTCAATTCGTAAAAACTAGAGTATAATTCTCCTAATAGACTATAAAGAAAAACGTAAGTGTGATATAATAAGTAATACTATATAAAGGAGAATGCATTGGCTAATCACTATAGCTTAGATACTGTAGGGAATCTTTTCCCAGCTGTTCAAGGTGAAGATAACTCAAGTTTTTTTAGAATTGCCGTAATACTAAAAGACACTGTAGACCCAGAAATATATCAAAAAGCGGTAGAATCAGTGTATCAACGGTTTTCCTTTTTCTTTGCTCGCCTCAGGCGCGGTGTGTTTTGGAATTACCTTGAAGAGAGTAGTGAACTTTGCATAGTCCAAGAGGAAAAAGAGTTACCATGCTCTCCTATGAAAGCAGAAAAAGGAAAAAGCAACCTCATTCGCTTCCTTTATTTTGGAAATCGTATATCGATTGAAATATCACACATTATTACTGATGGTACTGGCTGTTTAGAAATTCTAAAAGCGGTTCTTTATTCATATATAAAACTTCTTGGGAATGATATTGATGCTGATGGGAAAATACTATCTCTCGATTCAATTCCCACAATTAAAGACTATGAAAGTAGTTTTTCACGGTATGTGCAAACATTTGAACACTCAAAAAAGCAAAAAAAAATTGCACATCGTAAAGCGTATAGAATAAAAGGTTTTTCTCCCATAGAAACAGGTTCGCATGTCTTTACGGCATTAGCATCGGTTAAAAGTGTTAAAGAAGCGTCCAAAAAATACAATACGACTATTACGGGATTTCTTTGTTCATTATTAATGTTCGCTATTTATTCTTCTCGAATAAAATATGAAAAAAACAAACGGCCTCTAGTTGTTGCAATGCCAGTAAACCTACGGAGTTTTTTCCCTTCAGAAACATTAAAAAATTTTTTTGCGGTACCAAATGTAAAGTATATTTTTTCGCATGATTCAACATTCGAAGAATTAATTGAGAATGTAAATGTTCAAATGAAAACAGTATTTACCAAAGAAAATTTAGAACAGGAAATAACGCGCTACACTAACTTTGAAACAAAAGGATTAACCTCATTTATTCCGCTAGCAATAAAGAATGCTTTTATTCGGCTTGGATTTTCTCTTTGGGGTGAGTCTAAGAAAACTATTACGCTTACTAATGTTGGAATTCCTAATTTTCCACAGGGTATGAACCCCTATATAGAACATGTCGAGGCTGTATTGTACCCCACAAAGCTAAGTCCTATTAATGGAGCTATTGCCTCTTTTAATGATACTCTTAGTATTTCATTTAGCTTGGCTATCAACGAAACAGATATTTTAAGGACCTTTTTTACATTTTTACAAGAATATACTGAAAGCCCTGTATCGGTTTATTCAACCAGAAAAGGAGACTAAGATGATTTGTAAATCATGCGGCCTAACAATTGTAAGCGATACTCCCTATTGTTCTTTGTGTCATGTGCCCATTGCTAGTGACGTCTCCTATAATAAAGGTGATGTAACAGATAAAGTAAGTTACCCTGAATATACTGTAAAAAGAAAGCGATTGGTTTCAAAATCTATGAACTTTGTTGCTATCGCACTTAGTGTTTTATGTGTATTCATCAATTTATTTACTTTTGAGCAAGGTAGTAGGCTTTGGTCTTTGATAGTCGTAAGTAGTATTTTATGCACACACCATTCTGTTTTTAACTGGGTTTCATCAATTAAAAATTCTGGTTCTAAAATTGTTTCGCAGTTTTTTTTGTTATCGCAATTGGTGTTACTTGTTGATATTGTAATAGGATACTCCGGATGGGCTTTATCTTTTGTTATTCCTTGGCTTTCGGTTGCAACAACATTTGTTATCACAATTGTAGCTCTAGCACGTAAAAAAAATTATACTGAGTATACAGGCCAATTAATGGCTTCTTTTTTTGTTTCCGGTTTATTAGCACTACTTGCAGCGTTTCCATTTACAACAGAGAAATGGGGCTTGTTAGTCGCTTTGCTATACTCTCTTTTTACACTATTGGCTCTTTATATTTTTTTAAGAGCACATTTGAAAAATGAAATAAAAAAGCGATTTAAATTATAATTTGCCAAAACTATGTAACCTTTATTAATTAGCGTTGTTCTAATTATATAACCGTCAAAGCGGTAGGATTGTTTTCCTCTGTAGGACACATTTGCAGATTAAAAGTCAGCCGATGTCTTACAGAGATTTTTTTTGTAGCAGTGATATCTTTAAAATAAACAACTATTCAATATTGAACAAATGTACGAAATGTGTTATATTATATGTATTCTAAATGCATGGAGAAACGTATGAATAAGTATATTGCAATTATGGGTGCAAAAGGGCAGGTTGGAAGGCATATAACACAAAATTTACTTCAAAGCGGTCATAAAGTGAGATTAATTGTTCGCGATAAACATAGTTCTACTGATGAAATTATTGGGAGTTTTGTTTTGCAAGGTGCTGAGCTTATGTTTATTGATGATACTTCAAGCTGCACAAAAATGGTAGAGGCTATGAATGGGTGTGACACTTTTGTCGCAGCTGTGCCGGGGTCTGAAAAAATAATTACAGAGTTAGAGCCTATTTGGCTGAAGGCTGCAAAAAAAGCAGGCGTTAAACGCTTTATTCCAACAGAATTTGGAGCTCATACACGTAATATTGACTATGGAGATGGTATTATCTTTGATAATAAAAAAGATTTTCATAAAAAATTATTTGCTTCAGGCTTAGATTGGACACTAATTTACAACGGAATAATTCATGATTATGCTCTTGCGAACATGCGTTTTTTTAATGAGGTTACTACATTTGGAAATATAGATATTCCTATTTATACTCATGTGATTGAAGACATTGGAAAGCACGCTGCTTTAGCACTTGTAGATGACAGGACAAAAAACAAATGTGTGCAAATGGACTTTCAAAGTATAACGCAAGCTGATATGGTAGGTTTGGTTAAAAAATACTGGAGTGATGAGCCCTTGGTGTATAAGCACTACTCTACAAAATATATTCAGTATATGAAAGAGCATTCAGGAGATGTTGTTAGCGCTAAAGCTGGAGCTGAAACAGATAAAGAACGTTGGGGTATAAACAATGTTGTGTATGTGCTAGGAAAACTTCATGCATTTACCAATGATACGTTAAAAGCAAGTGAATTGTGGCCTGATTTTAAAACAAAAACACCTGAAGATTCTATAAAAGATCCATCATTCTTTTTGGAATAGGAGCAAGCTCTTGATAAAAAAATCTCTATATGATATAGTCAAATTCTCTTGAATTCATTTGGAGTTTATGATATGATTACAAACACAATTATTGTTATTACAGTAGTACTGATAGTAGGTCTAGCAGTATATACACAGATACGTAAGGCAAAAAAAGGTTCTTCATCGTGCGGTTGCGGGTGTGGATGCGGTTCTGTAAAGAACTCTCCCGAAGAATCTTCTTCTTGTTCCAATGCAAAAAAACTTGAACTTAGTATTGAAGGAATGCATTGTGGACATTGTCAAAAAAGCGTATCGGAGGCACTTAATTCCCTCGATGGAGTTTCTGCGACTGTTGATTTAGAAAACAACTGTGCAAACGTGGAACTTTCCAAAGATGTGCCCGAGGCCGATTTAATTGAGGCTGTGTCTGCAAAAGGCTTTGAAGTTACTGCTGTTAAAACTGTTTAGTATTTTAAACGGT
>CAYJHL010000183.1:0-3566 GCA_964369585.1 uncultured Treponemataceae bacterium
TTACTACAGGTAAAAAAGCTGCTGAAAAAATGATCGGTGGTGAGCTTATCTGTACTGTATGGTAGGAGGAATGTATGTCAAGAATTGGTAAACTTCCTGTTACTATCCCTGCAGGTGTAAAAATTACTACTGCAAACAATGTAATTACTGTTGAAGGTGCTAAAGGAAAACTAACTCAAGATTATACAGCAAATGTAACAATCGAAGTTGGTGAAACAGAGGCAATTGTAAAACGTGTTGATGATTCTAAACCTGCTAGAGCAGCACATGGTTTATACCGAAGCTTGTTGCAAAACATGGTTATTGGTGTAACTGAAGGTTTTTCAAAAAACCTTATCATCAATGGTGTTGGTTACCGCGCAGAAGTACAAGGTAATTTACTTATTATGAATCTTGGATATTCAACAGACTTTATTGTTGGAATCCCTGAAGGATTAACAGTAGCTTCTGATAACCAAGGTAAAGTTTCAATTTCTGGTATTGATAAGCAACAAGTGGGCGAATTCGCTGCACAAGTTCGCAAGTTAAGAAAACCTGAACCTTACAAAGGTAAAGGTATTCGCTATGAAACTGAAGTTATTAAACGAAAAGTCGGTAAGTCCGGCGTTAAATAAGGGTGTTAAAGTATGATTAAAAAACTTAACGATAAGCAAAGAAAAAGACTTAAGAGAAAAATCCACATCCGAAAACGCCTGCACGGAACTGCCGACAGGCCCCGCATGACAGTTACTCGTAGTAACAGTAACTTGTATGTGCAGGTAATAAATGACGATGAAGGTAAGACATTAGCTTCAATTTCTACATTAGAAAAAGAATTTGCTTCATTAAAGCCAACTGTGGCTAACGGTGAAAAAATTGGTGAAGAAATGGGTAAGCGTCTTAAAGAAAAGAAAGTTACTTCTGTAGTTTTCGATCGCAACGGCTATCTATACCACGGTGTAGTTAAAGCTATAGCAGACGGCACACGTAAAGCCGGCATCGCATTTTAGGAGAATCTATGGAACGCAAAAAGAATTACGATAGAGACCAACCTAAAGAGTTTGTCGAAAAACTTGTAAAACTTAACCGAACAGCAAAAGTTGTAAAAGGTGGACGAAGATTTTCTTTCTCTGCTTTAACTATTGTTGGCGATAAAAAAGGTCGTGTTGGTTATGGTTTTGGTAAGGCTAACGATGTAACAGAAGCTATTCGAAAAAGTATTGATAAGGCAAAACGAAATTTAATTCAATTGCCTTTGAAAAACGGTACTTTGCCACACAGAATTCAAGCTGACTACAAAGGTGCAAAAGTACTTTTAATGCCTGCTTGTGGTGGTACAGGTATTATTGCTGGTGGTGCAGTTCGTGCTATCATGGAAGCTGCTGGAGCTACAGACATTATGTCTAAGTCTTTAGGATCAAACACTGCTGTTAACGTTGTACGAGCAACTTTTAAAGCTGCTAAAAACGTAATGAATGCAAGTGCAGTTGCAAAAAATAGGGGAAAATCCCTAAACGATATGTGGGGTTAATTATGGCCAGTGTAAAAAAAATTAAAGTAACTTTAGTAAAAAGCACCATTGGTCAAAAACCTCCTAAGAGAGCAACAGTAAGATCATTGGGCTTAAAGAAAATAAACTCAAGTGTAGAACAAGAAGCAACACCTGCTATTTTAGGCATGGTTGCTGCAGTTTCTCACTTAGTAAAAGTTGAGGAGATAAAATAATGTCAGATTTTAATCTCTCTGCGCCTAAGGGTGCAAATAAGAAAAAAAGAATTGTCGGTCGTGGTTCTTCTTCAGGACGAGGAACAACTGCTGGTCGAGGTAATAAAGGACAACAATCTCGCTCAGGTGGGAAAGTATACGTAGGTTTTGAAGGTGGACAAATGCCTTTATTCCGACGTATTGCTAGAAGAGGTTTTTCAAACTATCCGTTTAAGAAAGAATACCTTGTGTTGAACGTATGTGACCTTGAACTAAAATACGCTGACGGAGAAACTGTTAATGCAAAGACTCTTGCTGAAAAAGGTATGATTAATAAAAAAGCAAACCCTTTAATTAAGATTCTTTCTAACGGTGATGTTACAAAAAAATTAACTGTTGAAGTAGACAAAATCTCTTCTACAGCTAAAGAAAAAATTGAAAAAGCCGGCGGAACGGTTACCGTTTCAGGTGAATAGGAAGTAGGGAAAAAAGATGGCAAACAATCCTATTGTAAATATGTTTAGGGTAAAGGAACTCCGCGAAAGACTGCTTTTTACTATTGGAGTGTTAGCAGTATTTCGTTTAGGTAGTATTCTTACCATTCCGGGTATTAGTCCTCAAGCATTAACTTCATACTTTTCATCACTTGGGCAAGGTAATGCCTTTGTTGATTATATGGACTTTTTCGCCGGTGGTGCTTTTTCTAATTTTTCTGTGTTTATGCTTGGTGTTATGCCATACATTTCATCACAGATTATTATGAACTTGGCACTTATTATTTTTCCGACACTTAAGCGAATCTCGCAAGAAGAAGGCGGACAGCGAAAAGTGCAATCTTGGACAAGAATTGCGACAGTATTTGTTGCAATGATTCAAGGTTACGCAGGAACTGTTTTAGCGTACAGTATACCTGGAGCTGTTGTTATGGAGAGCCAACTTGGTTTTACCTTGTTGTTTATGCTAACAATGACTACAGGAACTATGATTGCGATTTGGTTAGGGGAGCAAATTACTGCTCGCGGAATAGGTAACGGTATTTCGATGATTATTTTCGCTGGTATCGTAGCACGTTTACCTGCTGCGGTGTATGAACTAGGAAGATTGATTAACGAACAAGGTGCACAAATGCTTGTTATAACCGTTGTTGTTGCCATCATGTTTTTCGTAATTATCTGTCTTGTTGTTTACGAACAACAAGGTCAGAGAAAAATTCCTATCCATTATGCTAAACGCGTTGTTGGTCGAAAAATGTATGGTGGTCAAAATACGTACATACCATTTAAGCTTAATCCATCAGGAGTTATTCCTGTAATTTTTGCATCATCATTTTTGACCTTTCCATTGCAAATAGCAACAAGTTTAGGTCCGGATGTACGTTGGTTAAATCGACTTGCAGCTATACTCACTCCGACAGGATGGGTTTATAATATTGCGTTAGTGCTTCTTATTGTATTTTTTGCTTATTTCTATACTCAGGTAACCTTGAACCCCACAGAAATGGCAAAAAACATTCGGGAAAATGGCGGCTCAATTCCCGGAATAAGAACAGACAACACAGAAACGTACTTGCAACGAGTATTGAACAGGCTTGTATTGCCAGGTTCTTTATATCTTGCTGGTATCGCTGTTCTGCCTACAATTGTACAGAATTTGTTTGGATTGCCACAAAGTATTTCTATGCTTTTGGGCGGTACATCACTTCTCATTTTGGTTGGGGTAGACTTAGATACAATGACTCAGGTCGATGCGCTTCTTAAAATGCACCATCATGATGGTTTAGCAAAGAAAGGTAAATTGCGCGGAAGAAACCTGTAGTTTATTGAAAGGTAAAATTGGAGTATACTATGAAAGTAAGAACAAGTGTAAAGCCTATTTGTGATAAG
>CAYJHL010000184.1:0-3549 GCA_964369585.1 uncultured Treponemataceae bacterium
TTTACGGTTGATGCAGGTAAAACAGGTGACGTAGATAATGAACTTAACTTAATATTAAAAGCACCTGAGGGCGAAGATGTAGGCATCAGTGGGGGTGATATTTTAACTTCATTGGTTGTAACAGGATCTAAGACTACTGTAACACTTGGAGAGGGTATTACCATTAACGGAGGCCTAAACGAAACTGGCGGTGGCGGTGGTGTTATCGTAAAAAATGGTGCAACATTTATTTTAGATGGTGGAATAATTACAGGGAATGAAAGTAGAATAGCTCAATACTACGAAGGTGGTGGCGCAGTAACTGTATTTAATGGTACATTTATCATGAATAGTGGAACTATAACAGAAAATACAGCGTATAGAGGAGCTGGTGTTTACGTAGTAAACAATAGTGGTCGAAATGCAGATGGCAGTTCTAAAGCATCTTTCATTATGAATGGTGGTTCTATAGAAAACAATACAACAGTAATTCCAGGAAATATAGACAAGTCTGGTGGTGGTTCTGGAGTATTTATTTTCGGTAACAGCGCTGAGTTCGTTATGGGTGAAGTAGGAAAAGTATATACAAAAGAAACTATACCTACAATCAAAGGTAACACAGCCTCTCGTATGGGTAGTGCTATCACGGTTTCTACAAATGCAACACTTACTATAAATGATGGTCTCATAACAGAAAATGTAGGACCTTTTGGAGTGATTGGTTTTGCTGCTGGTGGAACGATGAACTTTTTAGGTGGAGAAATAAAAGATAATTTATATGGCCCCCTTAACGAAAACGGAACACTTAATACAGAATTAGCTTCGACAATTGATTCTGGCCCATTAAGCGACGTCATCACCGGGGTTTGGGTAAAAGATATAAAATATGGTGTAGTTAAAAAACACAGCAGTATAGAAGTAGCTCTTACACATCCAGAAAATGGAACCTATATTGAAGGTGCAGGCCCACTTCAAGGCACTCCATAAATACTTGTACAAAAAATATCACAGAAGATTTCGCGAAAAAACACTCGAATGATTCGGGTGTTTTTTTTCAAAAAGTGATTAAAACACTTGAATTTATTTATGAATTTCACTATATTATTGCCACAGGAGAGGGGTGTTACAAGGAGTAATTTGTGAAATTACAAATATCATTGTTAATATTCATAACTGCTATAGTCTTTACTGGGTGTAGCCAAGTAGTTTTTTTAGATGCTGAGAACGGAAGTGCCGATTTAACGCTAACAAGTAGTACAAATATTAACTTAGTTGGTATGAAAACAAGTACTACAACAGCAAGTGATTCTATTGCAGGAATTGGGCAAGGAGAATTTTGCTCTACGCTCATAACCAACCTTACTTATGTATATTTCCCAGCAGGACAGGTAACTCATGACCAACGTGTTAGTGCACTAAAAAGTGCAGTTGTATTATCTTTAAATGATGAACTTCATAAAAAAGGTGTTGCATCAATTACAACGGAAAATATTGACTTTGTTCTAAAAGATAATAATCATACCGATGAAATATTTGTTCGAATATCTAATCTAGAACCTTTAAAGGGATATACATTTGGAAAAATTAATCCTACGCTTGTATTAAGACTTTCTACTAATACTATTGTTATTGAAGACACGAATATTCAAGATAGTGACATTGCACCACAAGGTGACTTTATAGCGTCCCAAGGTGTGTGGTCAATTGAAAATGCACAATTCACTGGTCTAAACGCACGTGTTTTTGTTGGTGCAGGTGAGCCATTAGAATATACTGCTTTAGCAAATGAAATAGTGTCAAAAATAGACTTACAAAATATTGATATTGAGATACAGTCTTTTGATACGGGATTAATTACCACTGAAAATGATGGTGCAAAAACACTAATTCTTTCATTAAAGGCGCGTGATGGGTATACGCTAAGCGGCGAAAAAGAAAACATCATACTACAAATTCCATTTCAAGTTATAAAAAATGAGTATATTGATACCTCTGCATTATTGTCATTTGTACCTGACTTTAAAGATGTATATTCAATCGAAGAGAAAAGTATGGCAGTTACAACACAATTAAAAACAATACTAGAAGGCATTGAAGGTATACAAGAATACACTATTGGAAATGTTGTTATAGTAGATAATAATAATGCAACAGTTTCTGTTGAAATTAAAGAAAAAGAAGGTTATGAAGCAAAAATAAATCCAATTACTATATCATTTACTGGCGACTTTGGAGATTATACTCTTATAGAACTACCAGGTGATATTACACCGCTTACACCTGAAAATAGTAAAATTCTTACCGATGGCGATTGGGAACTAAAAGATGATGGAACTATTGGTGTCGATGCCCGTGTTATTGTAAAATATGGGGGATCAGTAACTTATAGAGAAATACAGGAGTCTATATTATCTAAATTTCCTTCTGTAGGAATTGACTCAATTACTGGTAATTTTACCTATGATGAGATTACACTAGACAACGAAGGAAGTAAAACACTTTCTCTTAGGCTAGAAGCAAAAGAAGGGTATGTGTTTAAAGATGGAACATCAATAAAAGAATTAGAACTTAAGTTTGAAGTTTTAAAACAAAAAGCTATAAGTTTTTTCCCTTTAAATATAAGTAAAGTTGGACCTGAAGTGGGTGTAGCTGGAATTCTAGAGACTTCAATAAATGCAACATCTAACCCATCAATAACTATAACTTTTAGTGAAGAAGATAAAACAAGTGAAGAAAGAATAGTAGCAATAACTAATGCCATTCTAGAAGGATTAAAACAAACTTTATCAGAAAAACAAATAAGCAGTATTGACTCTTCTAGTATTCTTGTAACTTTCTTGACTGGAGGCACAGCAGGTTTTAGTCAGTACAGAGCCGTCATAAATGCAGATGTTATAACGTCTACGAGTCAAGAGTATATAATAACCGGCGTGCAAGATCTTAATATTATACTCTACCATTTTGGTTAAATAATAAGCCCGTTAATTGAGCTCAATTAACGGACTTTCTTTTTTTGTGTTTTATTGTTTAATTAACTCAAAACCATTAATATTAATTTTATCTGGCTCACTATTGGTATAGTCTATCGTATGGCTTTTAATAAAGTCCTTCCACTCATAAGTAGAAGTGCCATTAGAACTATTGGCACTGGTAAGAGCTCCATTAGATGTTGTTTCTTTAGACCAAGATCGTTCTTTTTTTACTTCATTACCGTTATAAAAGGTATATTTCTCTCTAGTAAATTCTATAGTCTTGGTGGTATTCTCGTTTCCAAGTATATCTGTATTACTAATAATTGTTTCTTTACTGATAGATCCTTCCCATGTCCCTTCAAGTCTTGAATCATAGGGTGGCGAAAATAAGTTCGCACACGATGACAAGAATAAACATACTCCTATCATCAATATAGTTATATTTTTCATATTTCTCCAAATTAGGCATTCGTAATTAAGAATTAGAAATTATCTTAGAACATTCCCCCGCCACCAAATTGTTCCATCATTTTAGCTTGCATACCTTTGTTTTTTGCCATTTTTTTCATCATAAGCTTTGTTTTTTCAAACTGTTTAA
>CAYJHL010000185.1:0-3540 GCA_964369585.1 uncultured Treponemataceae bacterium
CCTCTCCGTTTGTGGCTCTATCTAATGCCCCAATAATGTTTAATAGTGTTGTCTTCCCAGATCCGGAGGGACCGATGAGAGATGCAACAAGGCCCTTTTCGAGAGAAATGGATATATCGGTAAGAGCTTGAAATGCGACAGCTCCTTCTCCATAAATTTTGTTAATTCCTTTTGTTTCTATAAACATAACTTTTCCTCATAAAAAATATTAGAATGATGCTTTAACGGTTATCATAACACTTGTATTTGGTATCCCCTTTTGTAATGGCGAAAACTCCGCATTCTCTTTTCCAAAATAAAAACCTGCCCCTACGTCTAACACCAATCCATCTGTAAGTATGTAATTAAAACTAGGAATAAGTACGACACTTGCATCAATAAGGCTTACTAACCCATCAGTAGAAAAACTCATAAACTCATCAACAGAAAAAACTAAAGAAGTATAGGAATACAACATTGCCTTAAAAAAATAATCTCCATAATTTGTTTTTTGAACTTCTTCAATACTTGCAGCGCCAGCACTATTGTAATAAAAAGATTGATTTACTAATAATGACGAATAGACAATAGGAAAGCTATAATCAAACGTTATATTTGCTTCGTGATTGGTAGAAAAAATTTCTTTTTCTATAAATACATTATCTGCATGAAAAGAATACGATCCAGTAATTGTTACAAAGGCATCAAGCTTAACAAAAGCTCCTATAACATTATTGTTACTTCCTTTATATTGATATGCGACCCCACCTTCAAATCCACTTGTCCCAAACACAATTTCGCTTCCAGATAAAACATCATCCCACGAATCGTTTCCTCCAACAAATGATTGAAACTTTCCATATGAACCCATTGGAACGGTAAAGGAGAGTAAGTTGATTGCAGGCTTGGCTTGAGTTGGATCTAAAAGTGAAAAGTTTTTATGCCATTCTAATGCATTAAAAAGAGAAGGGCTCCCAAAACTAACATAATCTCTTCCCAGTGTAAAAGAAGTTGAACCAAAATTTGCTTTAATAAAAAGACGTGAAATATCAAAGTCTACTGTAGCATCTTTTTCTACTTGGCTATTATCAAGCCCATAATACGATATTAAGCGCATATCAGAATACAATCGCCAAAAATCGTCATTCTTGTGTTGAAATAATATTTTAAATAAAGATGCATTGTCAAAATCAAAATCTTCATTGCCGGCTATTACATAGGAGGTGTTTTCAAAGCTACCATTCAGTCTTGTTTGAGCACTCAATCCAATGTGAAAGAATGAAACAATAAAAAATACAACAAATATACCTTTTTTCATTCACTAACCTCTAACGCTCCAAATAGGCTCGAGTAAAAATATCACTATCAACTAAAACGTCTACCTCAATATCTGTGTAAAGTACAATTGTTTTAGAATTCTTTTTTCGTAAGTCTATTACTTCTAAAGTCATTGGCATAGAAAGACTTCCAACCTCCTCATAGTCCTTCATAATAAACTCTTTTATTGCTCTATCTTCATTCCGGCCCGTTGCAAACATAACCGACTTCAAAACATTGAAACTTTCTTTCTCTATATATAAATCTTGTCTAACGTACGTAGCTTTGTTTTCATCCTTAGCGCGTATAGTTAAAACATAAACCTCTTTCCCCTCAAAAAAATCGCTTCCTAATTTTTCAGGCATATACTCTTCTTCAAAAGATCCTTGATCTGCCATATCATCATACGAAATATCGCTTCCCATCATGCTATCTCTAAGTAGGTGTCCAGATAGTTTTAGTACATCTCCTGCATCTGGGATATAAATCCACATATCGGAGCCGAGCTTTAAGTACCGCGTTCCTGCATCTTGCGCATTAGTATACTCCATGAAAGAGGCATCGATAGAATCATCTAAAAAGCCAAAAAATGTTTTTGTTAACACTCTTCCGCGCGAATTAATTTCCATGTTTGCTTCAAATCTCATGGTAGAAAAATCGCGCCCTCTCGTATTAACTTCATCAAAAACACTTTGTGCAGATTGTGAAAAAAGCGAAGATGCTAGCACAGCATATACTAAAAAAAAGATTGTTTTCGTTTTCATGTCTTTAAGTGTATCGCAGTTTTTTTAAATGCGCAAGCAGTTTTTTCTTTTTACTAGAAAATAATAAACATTTGTTTTATTTTGCTTTTTTGCTAATTTTTAACTAGTCAAAACTCGTAAACAATGTTATTCTATTCAAAACGGCAGCTCATGCCGATAATAAGATATTATGGAACAAAACGAAGTTGTTGATTTAGGTAAAAAAATATTTTTTCTCAATCCTCCATATGATTTTACAAAAATTATAATCCCTGTATTATCAGATTTAGAATATGAAATATACGTATTATCTACCTATAAATTCGCAAAAGAAATTCTCCGAAACAACCCAGATTCTATTTGTTTTGTATGTATTGATGGTGAAATGCCTATAGGTAATTGGTACAACTTTATAGTATCTTTTTCATCAGACCCCGCCTTATCCTCTGTTTTTCTTGGTGTAATGTCTGCTTATGCAGGAGCAAGTGACAAAAACCACTTTTTGTTAAATGCTTCTATCCCGGCTGGTTTTATCTCTCTTGTAAGTAAAAAAGATGAACTTATAGCAAAACTCGAAGGAATTTTGCGAATTAATAATGCAAAGGGTGTACGAAAATATGTTAGAGTTGATTGCGAAACAGATAAGCTTATTTCGGCGCAGTATAAAGTAGAAAATTCAATGTTTCCTTTCAAAATTGAAGATATTAGTTCTGCAGGATTATTATGCGCAACATCCATAACTGTTGGTTCATACTTTTCACAAAATATGCTTTTAAAAGATTTTATACTTGTATTACGTAGCCAAAAAATAAAATGCAATGTTGTAATACTCAAAACCTTTGTAAAAAATGGAAAGTTTTATCTAGTTTTATTGTTTACAAAAGGGTTACCCTTTGCAGCAAAAGCTGCTATCCAAGCTTATATTAGATTCTTTTTACAAAACTCTTTAGATACAAGCCTTGCTACTGCAAAACCAGACGATACAGATTATTCTAAACTACACGATGCAGCCATTGCAGCAGAAGTGGAAGATGCTTTCCTGATTTCTGTTGATGAAGAAGAAGTAATTTATGCAGATGAGGTTGAAGAAATAACCTATGCCGATGAAATTGACACTGAATCTGAAGGCACATTAAAGTCTCCTCTTTTTACTAACGATGATGAAGAGCAATTTCTGCAGCAAATGGATTACTTAGATAGCAATGTAGAAGGAGATATTCAATTAATCGACGATACGGAGTAAATCTCTCACAACCTCTCCCGCAATTAACAAACCTGCAACAGAGGGAACAAACGATATACTCGCAGGGGGTGTTGATTTAATTGGATTCTCTTTTGAATACAATACTTTTACTTTTTTTATGCCTCTGTTTTTTAATTCTCTTCTCATTACTCGTGCTAAAGGACAAACGCTCGTTTTTTCAATTTCTGTAATTTCAAACAAAGAAGCATTCATTTTATTCCCCGTTCCCATACTAGATATAATTGGAACATTAAAAAA
>CAYJHL010000186.1:0-3524 GCA_964369585.1 uncultured Treponemataceae bacterium
GGACTATTCGCTGGCTTTATGCCAGATTTCAATTATCTGCCTCTGAACAATTGGCGGAACGTGTAAAAAGAGATGCTATTAAAGAAGCTGAGGCACAAAAAAAAGAAATTTTATTAGAAGCGAAAGAACAACTCATTCGAGAGCGCAATCAACAAGAGCGGGAGAATCGAGAATGGCGTGCAGAATTGCAACGCATGGAAAGAAAAAACACTCAAAAAGAAGAAACACTTGATAACAGAGCTCAAAGTTTTGAAAAATTAGAGCAAAAGTATGTTGAGCGAGAACAAGGTATTGAAAAAAAAGAAGCCTTGCTTTCAAAAGAAGAAGAACGTTACAGAAAAGAGCTTGAACGTATATCTGGACTAACAGCAAATGAAGCAAAAAATCTTATAATTGCAAACCTTGAAAACGAAGCAAAAAGGGATGCGCAAGCATTGCTCAATAAAATTGAACAAGAAGCTCAAGTTGCATCAGAAAAGAAGGCTCGTGATTTACTTGTGTCTATTATCCAACGTATTGCAACTGAAGTAACAGGAGATATCACGGTAACGACTGTTTCACTTCCAAGCGATGAAATGAAAGGTAGAATTATAGGCCGCGAGGGTCGAAATATTCGCGCACTTGAAACACTCACCGGTGTTGATGTTATCATTGATGACACACCTGAGGCTGTGGTAATTTCTTGTTTTGATCCCGTTAGAAAAGAAATTGCAAAAAGCTCACTTGAAAGGCTCATTACTGATGGTCGAATACACCCAGCTCGCATAGAAGAAATTGTACAAAAAGTAACACACGAAACGCAGCAAAAGATATATGAAGAAGGTGAAAAAGTTCTCTTTGACTTAGGCATTCACAACATGAATCAAGATGGTATCCGTGCTCTTGGACGCTTATACTTCAGGACAAGTTATGGACAAAACGTGCTGCAACACTCAAAAGAAGTTGCTAGTATTGCAAGTCTTATCGCATCTGAAATTGGGCTCGATAAAGAGATTGCAAAACGGGCCGCACTGCTACACGATATAGGTAAGGGTGCTGAGACAGATTCTGACCAAAACCATGCTGAAATTGGTATGGAAATGGCAAGAAAAATGGGAGAAGATCCTCGCATTATCAATGCAATCGGAGCCCACCATAACGATATTGAACAAGAAACAATTGAAGCAATCGTTGTTCAAATTGCCGATGCAATTTCAGCAGCAAGACCAGGTGCAAGGCGGGAAACAATTGATAATTATGTAAAACGACTTGAAAACCTAGAAAACATTGCAGAAAATTTTGAGGGAGTAGAAAAAGCATTTGCAATTCAAGCAGGCCGCGAACTTAGAGTTTTAGTTAACTCTGAAAAAGTACCTGATGGAGATGTAAAGGAAGTTGCTCGAAACATTGCAAAGCAAATTGAAAGTGACCTACAATATCCAGGACGCATAAAAATTACAATGATTCGTGAAACCCGAATTGTTGAATATGCTAGATAACAAAAAAAGTTCCTCGACAAGAGGAACTTTTTTTTGTCTAAATGGTATACTAGAAGATTCCTGATGTTTCTCTAAATTTTCGCCATACATTTTCAAAAAACAAATCATCATTAGGAATCGGGCGTACAGACCTCCACTGAGATTTCATCTCGCCTTCTAAAATACAAACTTCTTGGATGCGCTGGGAAAAACTACCTGAATCCAATGAAAAGCAAAATGTATCAGGTAATGAGTCAGAAGGCTTTTCACCCTTTAGATCTGTATAAAGAGCACTCCCCCTACTTTTTCCACCTGCTTTTAAATAATCTATCATAGCTTCTAGATAAAATAGCTGTGTTACCAAAGTATCTTTTAGTACAAAGAATTTGCATATATCAGCTTCAGAATGAATGACAACACTATCTTTAATTGTAGTAAAAAGCATCTCTGCTTTTTGCTTTGTTTTTTTTAGACCTTCTTCACTACGAATAGGCCCCGCAAACAGACTCATGTCTTTTTTCAAACTATTTAACAATGATGTTACATTCTTTTCTTTTGACTCATTCATAACCGCTTTAATTTCATCATTATTTTCACTCACATGCTTTCTTAACAATCTTGAAAATGTAGCAGAGTCGGCATTTTGCGTACAAGTTTTATGCGAAACAAATTGCGCAGCCCTTAAAGAACCTACTTGCCCTGAGTTTAGCGCGCTTCCGCCTGGTCTGTACACACCATGTGTACCGGCTACCTCACCAACTGCAAAAAAACCCTTGATATTTGTCTGCCACCATTCATCAACAGACAAGCCCCCGTTGTTGTGTTGAGCACTTAACGTAATTTCTAATAAATCTGTATGCAGATTAACACCCCTATCGTGATAAAAATCTATTGCTGGAGTGTTCATTATTGCTAGCCTTTCAATGGGAGTACCACAACATGCTCCTGCCTGATTAAGATAATCAAACACTTCTTTATCTAGCAAATCAAAGCAAACCTCTTCATCTAGGGGATTTGATGTGAAATCCAAAAAAATTCTGCGACCTTTGCATAACTCAACATACACCAAAATATCAATTATTGAAGATCCTGTTTTAATTTTCTGAACATCAAATGGCCATTGATAACCCTTCAAAAATACTTTTGAGAGCATTTCTGACTTATCAGTAAAAAAATCCATTAAAAATTCTTTTTTATCTGATTTATTTTCATCTGTGGATATAAAGCGGGGCAACACTTGCATATAGGTTCCAGAAACATTCCATCGAGGATTTACAGACGCAAGACCATATTGCCACTCAGTTAAATTCTTCCCCACAACTCCTGCTGCAAGAGCAACACCTGAACACCCAATTTGACTTTGAGGATAAACAGAGTTTAAATAAATACCAGCTGGCCCCCCTGTAGCAAAGATAACATTCTCACATTGAAAAGCAACATAACGACTAAAAGAGTCATTGCTTTTCATATCCAAACAAAGTAAGCCATGCACAATGTTATTATCTTGCAACAGCCCAATTACTTGCATATTATCAAATAGTGGAATGCTTCTATTGCTACACTCTTCTTGCAATGCTTCTGTCATATATTTTGATGTATATGGACCGACCGAAGTACCGCGTGTACAAGGATCATGGTCGGTTTTGTAGCCTGTATATTCACCATACTTTGTTCGTGGAAAAGGAACCCCTTTTTCAACTAAATTATAAAAGCTCTGTGCTGATAGAGCAGCCTCGCATAGCGCATGATCGCCATCAACGCACCCACCTGCAAAAATAGTTTTTGCCATTTTTAGAACACTGTCTTCTTCTTCTCCACACAAAGTAAGTTTATAGTATGTTTGCTTATCAGAACCTGTATTTCTGGAGGTACCTGCATTTATGTGATTAGTAATTATTGCTACATCTGTTTGCCCAAATTGAAATAACCTCCCAGCAGCATTAAAGCCAGCCGCACCCGTACCTACCACTACGGTATTTAGAGAAACAACTCTTATTTTTTGATTTTCATGAAGAAAAACTGATTCGGTCATATATATTCCTATAAACGTTTAATATGAAATCCCCC
>CAYJHL010000187.1:0-3516 GCA_964369585.1 uncultured Treponemataceae bacterium
AAGAGCTTACGACCTTGGAAGAGAGCTTTTCCAAACGCTGCCAGATGGTGCGCCGTTCCTTGAATATCAACACGGGGCTTATGGTACTGGCCATAGTAGCGGCAATAATCTTGGGCAGTATTGGGATGACGACCTACTACCAGTATCAGCTCAAGAGCTTACAAGAAGAAATAGAAGTCTTGACGGTCAAGTCCAACAACTTGAAAAATCAAATGAACCTCTGGAAAGAAAAAACATGGGGCTTGGAACTGCACAAGGCCGAGAACGGACACTTCATCATCCTTCCCACGGGAATGAAAATAGACCAAACATTGTGGCAAATGGGCAAAAAAGAAGCCATACGCCTAATCATCACGAACAAATAGAGATAACCCATGACAGAAATAGAACATCTTTTAACCAAAGCCCTTGCCAAGATGGAGCAGGAATTAACTGCCACACAAAGCAAACAGGCGGCAGAACTACAGCATCACAAAAAGGAACTACAAGCTCTCAAGGAGCAAGTGACACTTTTGCAAAATCAGCAGCATATACAGAGCAAGCAATTGCAAAATTTGAGCACTGCCTACGAGAACTTGCTACCCTTGTTGGAAAAGTTGAGCAATATATTGCCCAAAAGTTAGTGGAAAAACAATCAATTAAAGACAAATCTGTTCATTATACAAGATTTAGGATGTAACTGGCCAAGAAATGATGTGTATTATCTATAACACTTGACAAAAAGCAAATTAAATATACCATATGTGATATTTATAAATTTGATATATAGGAGAATTCATGAGTACAGAAAAATTTTTTGTTTGCCTAGCTAACTCCGCCAGGGAGGGAGGAAGGTGTATCGCAGGAAAAGAAATCATACTTAATCAAGATAAAAAAGAATTTGCCTCTTTAACTACATGGTTTCGTCCTTTAGGTAAAGATAGTTCTGCTTTATCTAGTAGATATGTAAGTATTAAAATTGGTCAAATAGTACAGTGTATTGTTGACGAAGCAAAGCCGGATAATGTACAACCAGAAAATTGTATAGTAAAAGAAGATACAGGTTTATCTGAGCTTGGGACAATTACAACGAGTAATCTTGCAGATTTTTTAGAGTATCCTACGACACTTTGGGAAACTGGATACAGTTCTAGCTTGGGTGAAAATGATAAAGTCCCTTTAGTAAATTTAATACAAAATGCACAATCACTTTATTTTGTAGAAATTGGTCCACATACTATATATAAAAAACAAAATACTTATGAAGGGGCGAAACCAAGGCTAAAAATTGAGTTTTCATACAATGATATTACATATTGTCTGACATTAACTGCAAATACACCATATTGGAATGTTTTAGGAATGGATGAAAGCAAGGAAATAAATCAAGGTGCGTATATAACGATAAGTTTAGCGCAGCCTTTTTACGGAAATTGCTATAAACTTGTTGCTGGATATGTACTTATATAATTTATACACAATTGGATACGCAAGTTTTTCGGAGAAAAACTTTATTGAGACTTTAAATAAGTACTCGATAGGAGCTGTTGTTGATGTGCGCTCAACACCCTATAGTAAACGGTTTGAACTATATGATGCGAATAAATTACAAACTACTTTGAAAAAAAATGGAATATATTATGTTTTTTTAGGAAATGGCTTGGGAGCTCGACCAACAGATTATACGCTATATACGGATAACCGTGTAGATTTTAAAAAAGTTTCTAATTCAAATGCTTTTATTGATGGATGTTCAAGAATAATATTCGGCCTAGAAAAATTTAATATTTGTCTTCTTTGTGCAGAAAAAGATCCTTTGACCTGTCATCGCACCATTTTAGTTACTAAACATTTTAAAATACTACATCCAGATGTCAGTATATATCACATTCTTGCTAATTCAAATTTAGAAACGCATCAAGAACTAGAAAGTAGGCTTTTATCAAGTTATAAGCTTGACAGTTATGACTTATTAAAAACACCTGAAATGCAACTAAATGATGCTTACAATAAAAAAGAAATTGAAATTGCTTATAGAAAAAACAGTGAGCATGAAGGATATGAAGAATGACAATAATCTATACAATCGGTTTTTCTGGCAAGGATGCTGAAACTTTTTTTACTACTTTAAAACGGAACTCTGTGTCACATTTAATTGATATTAGACTAAATAACGTATCCCAATTAGCAGGATATACTAAAAAAAATGATTTGAAATTTTTTTTACATGAAATTTGTAATATTAAGTATTCTCATGAAATTTTGTACGCACCTACAAAAGAAATATTAGATAATTATAAAAATAAAAATATAACATGGGAACAATATAAAGAATCCTATTTATCCTTAATGTCTTATAGGAATATAATAACGAAACTCTGCACTCCTCTTCATATGGCATGCTTACTTTGTAGCGAGAAAACACATGAGCATTGCCATAGAGGTTTACTTGCAGATATGTTACTTAAACATGATATGGTAGATAAAATTATACATATTTAATCATTAGTTATAGACACACCAACATCTAGCGCAGGGGCTTCAAGTTCGGACTCAAGGAGTGGCCATTTCTCTAAAAGCTGGTTTTTGGCTCTAGCAAGGAAAAACAGTACAATTAAAATTATAGGTTCCTGGTATAGCTGAAAATGAACTGAATTATTCCTGATTTTTTCTGCTAAGAAATTCTTCTTTTCGAGAAAGTCTATTACATCTTTACGTAAATCTCGTGTAGAAATAATATCATGTAGTGCATCATAAATTAAATCACTTAAAGGGCTTTTGTGAGACCTATACCCCGTAATTTTCTCATATTCTTGAGAAAGAAATGATAAAAATTCCTTTTGGGGTGTATTTGCCATTTCAATTTCCTCATGCACTTTCAAAAAAAGGTCGTCTGTTGCTTCAATTAGAGCCATAGCCTTCGCACAAGCTCTTCTAGCTTTAGAGTTAACCTTTTTTTGAGGCTTGTAAAGTAAGTCATGAGCTAGTTCACTATACGCATGTTGCATAAGCGTGCGTATTTGAATTTCACATTGATATCCCTTGGGAATATATTGTCCATTATATTGATAATCACGCATAGTACTAACAACAAAATGGATTGATTCATACGTAAAAACTTCTGGGTTTTGCTCTCTTTGTTCTTCAAAATCTCTGTCAAGTCGAGCTTCCCAACACTCGCAATTTTCTACGGCGTGTTTTACTTCTTTAATTTGAGTTGATAGAAGAACAACAAAGCGTGCTCCTACCTTATCTGTTATATCTTCATAGGGATTTTTATAATTTTTTCCGCGAGAAAGTGCTTTAGTAATAAGAGATTTTTCTTCTTTAACTCTAGAAGTTGGCGGTATTTTGCACAGCGCATTTACTACACTTTCAGTCAATATTCCACAAATAGTATCAACAACAAAGTGACCAAATGCTTCGTAAACATTTTTTTCTTCGTTCCAGCGTTCTTTTATTTCAATTTCTTTCATTCTGACTTCACTATTGAATCTTTAATTATAATTTTTGTCCATTTAGGAATCACGCCAGACT
>CAYJHL010000188.1:0-3460 GCA_964369585.1 uncultured Treponemataceae bacterium
GGAAGAACGGGAAGCTTTTTAGCAAGTGACGATATTGGAATTGATGCAGAAATTGTAACCCTTGCAAAAGGCATTGCAGGAGGCGTTCCAATGGGTGCATGCATGTATAGGGGTATTGTAAGCGATACTTTTGTAGCAGGCGACCACCAGTCTACTTTTGGAGGAAACCCACTAGCCTGCGCAGCTGCCATGACGGTGTTAGAAGAAGTAAATACAAAAGCATTTTTAGAACAAGTTATAGCAAACGGCGAATTGGTGAGAAAAGAAATTACAAGTTGGAACCTTTCTTGTGTAAAAAGCATTCGTGGAAAAGGTCTAATGATTGGACTCGATATAGAGCAAAATGCAGCAAATATACAAAAAGCGTGTTTAGACAACGGTCTTTGTGTAACTACAGCAGGAGTAAACACGGTTAGATTCTTACCTCCGCTTGTAATAAGTGAAAAAGAACTTAAAAAAGGACTAGAAATTTTCAAAACAGTACTTGAAAACGTTTCAAAATAGTGCAATAATAGAAAGATACATATTGTATACTCATGCGTTAATAACGCGTGAGTTAATTTGAACGAGAAGGTACGCATGAAAGGAAGCTTTTCACATACAGCAAAAAAATTTTTAATTAAATACTCAATTGCATGCTCACTCATAGTAGTAATTATTGTATTCTGCCTCATAGATACAACTTTGGTTTCAGTACGAAATATACGAAACGTTGTTTCAGATGTTGCACCAATCTTATTGATGAGTGCAGGAATGGCAATATGTTTATTTTCTGGCTTTGTAGACTTATCAGCAGGGGCTATAGCAGCTTTATCTGGTATAATTGCAGGATCTTTAGTACAACGCCTAGATACGGCAGGGAGAATTTTTTCATTTCTACCCCCCCTGCCAGCTTTCTTAGTAATTCCTATTGTAATTGCACTCTTCTATGCATTCGGAATGTTTTATGGCTTTTTACTACAAAAAACTAAAATCCCTTCATGGTTTTTTACTCTGGCAGCTTCGTCAGTGTTAATGGGGCTTGGTTATTTATATGTAAGCATTTCAGAAATAGCTAACATGCAAGTCACAGGATTTACTAATCAATTCTTAAATTTTGGAGTAGGCTATATTGGAACAGGCCCTACGTATTCAGTGCCTTTTTCAATACTCACAAGTATAATTGTTCTAACATTATTATGGCTCTACTTACAGCATAACAAGTTGGATTTTAATCATAAAAATGCAGAGTTAGATAAACGAAATACAAAAAGGAATTTGCGAAAACTTTTTGCTTGTTCCACAGCACTTTTTTCTTTAGCTGGAATATTGATTTGTGCACGTGATGGAGTAGCAACACCGACTATTGGATTCGGGCTCACAAGCGATGCATTAGTCATTTGTCTTATTGCAGGGTTTTCACTTCAAGGTAGTAAAGGCTCTTTTATGCTCACCTTTGTAGCAGCAATTATTTATATCGCAATTATATACTGCCTTACCTTTATAGGGGTTAACCCCTACTTTTCTCTGGTAATTAGAGGAATTATTTTAGTGAGTGCTGTATTATTAGAAAAGCATATAAATAACACCCAAAAAGAAGAAACAGAATAAATCCTGTCAAGAATAATAGGAATCTGAATTTTGTTGGAGGAATTATGCCATTTACGCTAAAAAAAGATTTTTTGTTAGGAACGGCAACAGCAGCGACGCAAATTGAAGGTGGAGACACTAATAATAGCTGGTTTGAATGGGCTACAATTCCAGGAAATATAGCAGACGGAACAAGTCCGTTACGTGCTACAGACCACTACAAAAAATATAAGTCCGACACAGAACTTATGGCAAAAATGGGGCTGCAGGTTTATAGACTTGGATTAGAATGGAGCAGAATTGAACCCCAACAAGGCAAATTTGATAAAAAAGCAATTGAACACTATAGAAATGAAATTCAACTCCTACTAGAAAAAGGTATTCAACCTCTTGTAACCTTACATCATTTTACAAATCCAACATGGTTTGAGAATATAGGTGCCTTTACCCATGAAGACTCCCCAGAAATCTTTCTTGATTATATCCGTTATGCAGTAGAAGAACTTTGCGATTTAGTACCGGATTGGATCACAATTAATGAACCAAACGTATACGCAGTAAATGGGTATATTTTTGGAACTTGGCCGCCTGGAAAAAAAGGCAGTATATCTCTTTTATCTAAAGTATACTCAAATCTTTGTGCATGTCACATTGCAACATATAAAGAAATACATCGATTGCGCTTGGCTGCAGGATTTGATGCAAAGTCTACCCATGTTAGTTTTGCAAATCACATGAGAGTATTTAATCCAAAAAACAAATGGCACCCACTACATCAAGCATCGAATATATTTATGAAGCATGGCTTTCAAGATGCGCTCACATGTGCAATGATGACAGGTAAAGTTACATGGCCTGTCAACAAACTTCCTCTAAAAGTATCCGATGTGTTTATTCACGAAGGTCGATTTTACGATTTTATTGGCCTAAACTATTATTCAAGAGATGCAATTACTACGGGCAAACGAGTGGTATTTGATAAGACACCTATTAATGATTTAGGGTGGGAAATTTACCCTAAAGGCATTATCGAAATTGGTGAAGAATTATACAGAAAATATGTAGCACCCATTTGGGTAACCGAAAATGGTACTTGCGATAACAACGATGCATATAGAAGTCGATACCTCTATGATCATCTAAAAGAGATAAGTGAATCTTCTCTACCGTTTGAACGATACTATCATTGGTCATTTATGGATAATTTTGAATGGGCTGAAGGCGAAGAACCTCGTTTTGGTTTAGTTCACATTGACTACGAAAAACAAAAAAGAACCATAAAAAAAAGTGGACAGTTTTATTCTGAGATAATAAAAGCGCAGGGAGTTACAGAACAACTATATGATTCATACGTGAAAGATGAGTCATATAATTATTAATAATGCTTAACTATAAAGTCGAGCGAAACAAAGGGGGCTATACCAGCACTGTATGTTCCCGCTCCTGCACGAAGTATTACACCCACAGAGTCTTTAATTCGTAACCCTGTTAAAGCAGAAACTTGCCAGTTAATATCATCGAATGATAAAAACGACTCGTAATTATTCCACACTCCCCCAACAGCGCCACCGAAGCCAGAAAAAAATTGTCCTCCAAGAATGGTCAATTGATTTTTTGGCTGGAATTGAAAATCCATTTGCAGAGCTAGTTTGTGAATTCCATAAGTATGGCGTTGCATAATATGCGGAAAAAAGGTGCGGTCATACGTTGTAAACCCATACTTTGTAATTAGTTCTGGCTCATCATCTAATTGTTGGGTTATATTTGTACCAATAAAACTATGTACAACAAGATTCATAACAGAGCTAAAAGGAAGAGCTGCTAAAAAGTCTGTTGACACAACATCAAACAAAAATGGCGCTGATGTATCGCCTAAAGGCATAACACCAAT
>CAYJHL010000189.1:0-3455 GCA_964369585.1 uncultured Treponemataceae bacterium
ATTTCCTTCAGTGTATCATATAGAAGATGCCTTTTCGGAGTGTATATGAGTGGTTCAAAACAAAGTCGAGTAAATACTACAGCGGTGCTAAAGGCCGATAGTGTTTCAGACAAAATCCTCGCAATGAGAACGAAAATAGGAGATTCTTCATATGTAAGTAACGCTGTGCAAGTTATTGCGCTTGTTCTTAGTAGAAGAATTGTTGAGCAGCCAAAAGTCTATTAGCTTTTTGGTGCAATCCTACCGCTGAAATCATGCTTACAACATTCCATTTTGTAAACGAGAATATCGTTTCGTTTTAATGGAATGTTGCATGGTTTTACAAAGCGAAACAAGTTTATTAATAAGGAACTATGTATGGACTACAATAGAAAACACAAAAAAAAGTGGCACAAAAACCGAAAAGATAATCAAAAAAAAGAACGTACTGAACAAGCACAGGAAACCGTTTTTATTGCTGAAAATTCAGAAGCTATTCGACTTCACAAGGAAAATGCAAAAGCATGTGAGTATTGCGCAAGGCCAATACATGAGCTTTCTTCGGCCCTTATTGATAAAAAAACAGGTGGCGCAATTCACTTTGACTGTGTATTAAGCAAATTAAACGAAACAGAAACACTAGAGGAAGGGCAAAAAATTACCTATATCGGGCAAGGAAAATTTGCAGTAATCTTTTTTGAAAATCCACATGATTTAAGAAAATTTACTATTGTGCGAACAATTGAATGGGAAGACCATGACGCAACTTCTGAATGGCGCGATGAAATTGCCGGATTGTATAGTCAGGTTAAATAATTAATAATGCATAATTAATAATTAATATTATGGATTTCAAGTGTAAAGCTGTATTGGTGTGCCATTATGATTATGGCGTATAGTGGAAGACGTAAGGGATTTCATACATTGAGAGGTTAATAGTAATTATTACTTGTTAATTATTAATTACTCTTCCGTGCCGAATTTTTCTTTCATTTGTGAAAACATTTTTTCAATGGCTACATCATCTGATTCAGTTTCAGGTTCATGGTATGCAACGAGTTGCGATGGAATTTCATCTAAAAATGGAGAGGGTTCTGTTTCCATAATTTCTTTATTTCGTCTGCGCTTGCGACATGAAGTAATAAAAAGTTTATCTTGCGCTCTTGTAATAGCAACATAAAAAAGACGGCGTTCTTCTTCTACATTTTTTTCATCTTCTTCGATACTTCTTGCATGAGGAATAATGCCATTTTCACATCCAACAATAAACACAACGGGAAATTCCAATCCTTTTGATGCATGAATAGTCATTAAGTTTACTTTTCCTGAAATAGAATCGTCCTCTTGGTCATCTCTCGATAAAAGTGTAATCCGATTAAGCCACGCATAAAGGCCTGAATCAAAGTTATCAGGATTATTTTCCCACTGGGTAATAGAATTAATAAGATGTTCAATGTTTAAATATTTAAATCGAGCAGCCTTTTCATTTTTTTGATACTCGCCAACTAAATAACTCCAATAGTCAATTTCATCAACTAGTTCCTTTACTTTTTTTCCAAGACCTTTACCGCCTAAGAGGTGAGCTCGTTGTGTTGTAATTAATTCATGGAATTCTTGTAAACCTTTAACACCGGCAGAAAGTGTTGTGCTATGCTGTTCTATGCCCATTTCTTCTGAAGAAAACATTTCTTGATCTTTGCTTTTGCCCTGTTTTTTCAAAAGTTCATCATCAATGTGGTACTCAATGGCTTCCCAAAGTGAACATTCTTTTTCCTTTGCAATTGTATTTAGTTGCTCAATTGTTTTTCGCCCAATTCCACGTCGAGGGGTATTAATAATTCGCAAAAGATTAATATCATCACTATGATTTGAACACACGCGTAAATAGCTTATGACATCTTTTATTTCTTTTCTTTGGTAAAAGCTTGTTCCACCTGAAACAGTGTAAGGTATATTCGAATCTAAAAAAGCTTCTTCTAAGCTTTGTGTTAATGTGTTTGCTCTAACCAACACGCCAAAATCGCCATATCGTAAGTTCTCTTCAACGTGAATTGAAAGTATTCTGTCAGATATAAAATCTGCTTCGGCCGCTTCGTTTTCTGGAAAAAAAAGCTCTATCGGTTTTCCTGACCCATTTCCTGACCAAAGGGCTTTGTCTTTTCTATTTGTATTATTTGAAATAACACCGTTTGCTGCTGCAAGAATTGTTGCAGTTGAACGATAGTTTTGTTCGAGTCTTATTTCTTGTACATCTGGGAAATCTCGTTCAAACATTAAAATATTTTCATAGTTTGCCCCACGCCAAGAATAAATTGATTGGTCATCATCGCCTACTACGGCAACATTTTCATGTGCTAAAAGGTGCATAAACTCGTATTGTTGTAAGGATGTGTCTTGAAACTCGTCAACCATTATGTACTTAAATCTCTCTCTGTATTTTTCAAGTACATCTGGGTGTTCCCTAAAAAGTCGAATGGGAAGGGCTATAAGGTCGTCAAAATCTACAGCATTATAGAGTTTTAATCCTTCTTGGTAACTCTTAAATAAAGGCCTGTATATTTCATTAACTGAGTGTACTTGAGGAATACCGTTTTCACCATCCCAAGACCATCTTCCAGATTTAATATTTGAAAAAAGAGAACCTATTTTATATACATCTAGTGCATCCTGTGTAAAGCCAAGTTCTCTTCCTGCTTCTTTTATAAGTTGATTTCTATCAGTTTCGTCATAGATGGAAAAATTTTCGCGCCATCCTAGATGTGCAATATCATTTCGGAGGATTCTAACACCAAAGGCATGGAATGTTGATACCGTTAAGTGACTCAACTTTTTTTGCGTTTGTTCCTTAATACGCTCTTCCATTTCTTTTGCAGCTTTATTGGTAAAGGTAAGTGCTAAAATTTGACTTTGAGGAATTCCTGAGTTTAACATGTTTGCAATTCGGTATGTGATTACCCTTGTCTTGCCGCTGCCAGCGCCGGCAATTATTAAAAGTGCTCCATTAAGTGTTGTTACGGCTCGGTACTGTTCAGGGTTAAGTTGCTTTTGTAGTTCTTCTAAGCGCATGGCTGATATTGTAGGTTAAAACGAAAAAGAGTTCAAGCCCCCGTAAAAAAACGATATACGACGAAATAAATAAGGTTTAACTTTTATATATAAGGCTAAAGGGACGTATTTATTTTTCCGATATATAAATAAGTAATTTTTTTTGAAAAAAATGCAAAAAAATGCTCAAAAGTACTTGACTGTATTTGAGTTAGAGTGGAAAATAGATATGATAGAAGTATTACGTTTAGATGGTAAAGCATATTGGATTAATCCTCATCAAATTGAGTATATCGAGACAAATCCCGATGTAACCTTTATGATGCTTTCTGGTAAAAAACTGGTGGTAAAAAATACACCAGAAGAAATAATTGACAAAATTGTTTCGTATCGTCGCCTTATTGGCGCGTTCAAAAACGAACTGTAGTCTT
>CAYJHL010000190.1:0-3396 GCA_964369585.1 uncultured Treponemataceae bacterium
TTTGTACATTTATCATAACATGGTTTCTCTTTTTTGTAAATAAAAAAGCACCCTTATTAGGACTCGTTGAACCCGCTTGCCACACCTCTTAGAGCAGGGAGCGGAGAGAGCTTCCCTACTTCAAAAGTCTTATAAACCTCTATAATTGTGCCAAGGATGGCTCTCAACGAGAGTATAAACGTTTTGAGCTAATCATTTATCTTCGTTTTCGCAAAACTCGATAGTAAAAATCGACAAGGATATCTTGCCAGCAAAAAACGGCATAAATAAACGCAACATGGATGTTGCCAAACTATATGAGCCACGACGTTTCAGCTACGCTGAAACTCGATAGTAAAAATCGACAAGGACGTCGATTTTTACGTATTATACGTTAAACTTAAAGAAAATAACGTCGCCATCTTGTACTATGTATTCTTTACCTTCAAGTCGGTATTTTCCAGCTGCCTTAATTGCGGCTTCTGAGCCATATTCTACAAAGTCGTCAAAAGAATATACTTCAGCTTTTATAAAGCCTCTTTCAAAGTCTGTGTGAATAACACCTGCAGCTTTTGGTGCTGTATCGCCTGCGTGAATTGTCCATGCTCGGCATTCTTCAACACCAGCTGTAAGGTATGTTCTAAGACCCATTAAATGGTATGCAGCACGTGCTAATACCGTAAGGCCAGATTCTTTTATTCCAAGTTCTGCTAAAAATTCTTGTCTTTCTTCTTGTGTTTCCATTTCTGCCAAGTCTGCTTCGAACTTTCCGCAAATAACAACAACGTCTGCACCCTCTGCTTCAGCAACTTTTTTTACGCTATCAATATAGGCATTACCATTTTGCATTCCGTCTTCGTCAACATTACATACATACATTTGTGGCTTCATTGTAATTAAATGACAATCATAAATAGCCACTTTTTCATCATCGGTTAGGTCTGCCTTTGCAGCTCTTTCTCCATTTTCTAATAATGGCTTAATTTTGTCTAAAGCTTTTAATACCACTTCGGCCTTTTTTTGTTCGTCTTTTCCCATAACACGTGCAGAACGAGTTGCTTTTTCAATTCGTTTTTCAACACTGTCTAGGTCCGCAAAAGCAAGTTCCATATTGATTGTTTCAATGTCGCCAGTTGGGTCAACCTTGTTGTTTACGTGCACAATGTCGTCGTTATCAAAACAGCGAACAACTTGGGCAATAACGCCAACTTCACGGATGTGGCCTAAAAATTGGTTTCCTAGTCCTTCACCCTTTGAAGCACCTTTTACAAGACCGGCAATATCAACAAATTCTACTGTAGCAGGAATTTTCTTTTTTGTTTCAAATTTTTCAGATAAGTGATCAAGTCTTGTATCTGGAAGGTCTACAATACCAACATTTGGATTTATTGTACAAAAGGGATAGTTTGCAGCTTCTGCTGGAGCCGCCGTAAGAGCCGAAAAAATAGTTGATTTTCCAACATTTGGAAGCCCAACAATACCACAATTTATAGCCATAACATACGTCCTTAATTTTCAAAAATAATAGGTTTATAATAGCGTAAAAGGGATGAATTTGCAAGTGTTTGGGCGTTCACTACGAAGGACACGGCAAGAGTCTGCCCTTCGTGTCTATTGCATCAAAGTTCATTGAATAAAACTGTAGGGTATCTTATTTATTAGTGCATATGTAAGCGCATATGATTTTCCCTGTACTGTTAATGTTATATTTATGCATCCCGAAAAGGCATCTTCTCCTATAAATGTAACTGAATCAGGTATTTTTACGCTTGTTAAATTTTCACAATAGTAGAAGGTTTTTTTACCAATCGAAACAATGGAAGATGGAAGCTCAATATTCTGTAATGCCGTACATCTCGAAAAAGTACTATCTTCAATGGAGGTAACAGTATCCGGCAATTTTATACTTGACAAACTTGAACAGTTAAAAAATGCTAAACGTCCTATATAAGTAACTGTATCAGGTATATTGATACTTTCAAGTCCACTATACCTAAAAGCTTTTTCCCCAATTGAGGTAACAGATCGTGGTATTTCAATACTTTCTAAGCTTGTGCAATGTGAAAAAGTTTCATCTTCAATGGAAGTAATAGAATCTGGTAATACTATATTTGTTAAGTTAGAACAATTACTAAAGGCATATCGTCCTATGAAAGTAACTGTGTCAGGTATATTGATACTTCCAAGTCCACTATATGCAAAAGCATAATCTCCTATTGAAGTTACAGAACGTGGTATTTTGATACTCTTTAATGCTTTACAACCACTAAATGCACCATGCTCAACAGAAGTGACTGTATTAGGTATTTTTACATTTATTAAATTAGAACAATCACTAAAAGCACTACTACTGATAGAAGTAACTGAATCAGGAATTGTTATATCAACCAAGTTTGTACAGTCACTGAAAGCTCCGCTTCCAATAAAAATAACGGAAGTCGGTATTTCTATATTTGTAAAACTCTCACAAGAACCAAAAGCATACTCTCCAATAGTAGTAACAGAATCTGGTAGTTTTACATTTAATAGTTTATAGCACCTATAAAAAGCATTCATACCTATAGTGGTAGTTGAGTCTCCTATTTTTACAGTCTCCAAATTTTCACACCAATAAAAAGCAAAGTCGCCAATAGTTATAACGGAATCAGGAATCTCAACATCAGTTAAATATATATTTTTTTCAAAAGCCTTACTTTCAATAGCCACTATTCCGTTAGGTATTTTATATGAGGCTTCTTTACGTGTATATAAATAGAATAAGAGTGTTTTTGTTACTTTATTAAATAGAACTTTATCTATAACTTCGTATACAGGATTTTTCTCACTAACAATTATATTGGTTAATTTTTCACAACCGTTAAAAATATAATATCCTATAGAAGTAGTAGAATCCGGTATTTTTATATTTACTAAGCTTGTCCCTGCAAAGGCATAATCCCCTACAAAAACAACACTACTTGGTAGCTCTATATTTTCTATGCTAACACACTGTGCAAAAGCAACATCCCCTATGGTGGTAATTGTATCAGGCATTTCTATACTTATTAAATTTCCACCCATAAAGGCTGCCTCTCCTATAGATGTAACCTTATATCCTTCTATAAGTGATGGGATAATAACATGCTCGTCGTTGCCTAAATACTTATCTATGGTAATATTTCCATTATTAACAGAGTATCTAAAATTTGATAATTCGACATATTCTGCAGCTTCTGCCACTGCCTTTTCACTTACCACAAAAATCAGCAACAAGAGTAATATAGGTATCTTTTTATGCAATAATTTCCTCTGTCTCCATATGTCCTTTGCTAAACCTTTATTTAATATTCTTCCATCACTATCCTGCATGTTTATTCTGCAGCTTTTTTATAATAAAAATTATGTATGCACCTTTGGTATAAACTCTAGTTTTAGTGT
>CAYJHL010000191.1:0-3379 GCA_964369585.1 uncultured Treponemataceae bacterium
TACAAAAGTTGAATCAATCCAGTGGTAGAGTCAAAAGTATTAAGATACGGAAAAAAAATCTGCGTAATCTGCGTAATCTGTGGATATATCGTTTGTGTCCGTTTTACTATTTCAGTTTAATCTTTGGTAAATGCCACTTACACTTTACAGCAATAACGCGAATAGTAAACACCATTAAAACCCCAACAGTCATAGAAATGAGATAATTTAGATTGGTAAACATATATAACAAGTAATACGCAATTCCACCAATCATAGCAGCAACGGCATAAACCCGCCTATGGAGCACAAAAGGAATATCATTTACTAAAACATCCCGAATCATACCTCCACCTATTCCAGTACAAAGACCTACAAATATTACCAAAAATGCATTATACTCTTCGGCACTAAAAAGAAGTGTATTCATACCATTCACTGTAAAAATACCCAACCCTATAGCATCAAAAATATCAATAGTTATGTCAATTTTATAGTTAGTAAAATGTATCATAGTCTTTGTAAAAAAAATGAAAATAAATACTAGAAGAGAGATAGAACATGCAACAACAACAAATATATAATTTGTAAAAATTGTCGGAGGTGTACTTCCAATAAGTACATCTCTAATTATACCACCGCCGACTGCTGTAGTTATTCCCAAAAATGTTACACCAAAAATATCTGCATTTTTTTTAATACCAGTAATGGTTCCACTGATAGAAAAAGCAAGAGTTCCAATTATTTCTAAAATAAATATTATTGTCTGCATATATTATTTTTTTTCTATTCCTCTACAAAACCGAATAAAATAAAATATTCCAACAATAAATATACAAAAGGAAAGAACATTTAATAATGAAACAAGTATTGCACTAATATATCCATTCTTGAATAAAATTCCTGTAAAAATTATTGCAAGTATTCCAATTATCGCTAGTACAGAAAGAGCAGCATTACGACGTCTTTTTTTTATATTTTTAGCTTCATTCTTATCAAAAAACCATGCAAAAAAGTCAATTATTCTTTGCCATATTTTTTGTAAATAATTAGGATTTTTATATCGCTCTAATGCAGCAATGCCTTCAAATATTTCGTCTTCTGTAAAGTCAAGCCGTTGAATATTTTCTTCTAGTTCAAGCTCTAAACGTGTAACTTTTGCTTTTGCATCAACAATTGTTACAGGAATGGTTTCCCAGCCTAGAGCTTTTGCAGCAGTGAGCCTCCTAAACCCTGCGATTAGCTCATACTTTTCACTAATCACAATTGGATTCATTAGACCATGAAGGCGCAAACTGTCCATGAGCATTTCAATATTGCCATTTTCTTTTCTGATTCTTTTTCTCACTTTTATTTCTGAAATCTTTACTCTCATCAAAAGGCTCCTCAATCATAAAAGAAATGCGTACACTTCGTTATCGCTTAATTTAATAAAGAGTTTCGGGTAGGAAGTCTCTTTTGTTCAACAACTGACGAGTCAGAACTAGTAATCGATGGTTCAGTTGCATTACCTTGCGTATTATCAATTTGAGAAAGTGTTCTTGCATCCAAGAACGATAAATCTAACTCTAAACCTGTTACTTTCGGCTCAACACGTGAAGTATCAACACCCGCTGTTAAAAGCTTTTGTCGCAATACTTCAACAACTCTTACTTGGTCTCGTTCTTTTGCTGTATGATATTCACACAATGTGGTAGGCTCTGTACCATGCAAAAACATTCGAGTCGTTTTACCATCATCGCATGCGCTTGTTAAAAGCTGGCCAGATGTATAACATACATCGGCTTCTACAATGCCTGTAGTAGGCCTTGAAAAGGTTTTATAGGGAACATCTTCATTTGCAGCATACATAAACTCTGCCCAAGCCCACCCTGCAAGTGTCGAACCTGTAATTGTTGGCCCTAAAGACTGTCCACGAGTATCAAACCCAAACCAAAACGCTGCAGTATAATACGGTGAAAATCCAACCGTCCAAGCATCGTCTGAGTTTTGTGTAGTCCCTGTTTTTCCAGCCATTGGAAGCATATATTCATCACCGTTTGAATTTGTATACGTAAACCTCTCTCCAAAATATGTAGGACGGCGTAAACCACCTGATTTTACTGTACCCTCAAGAAGATGAGTCATAATATAGGCCGTTTGCGGTTCAAGAAGTTGTGTTACATCACCTTTTTGTTGCTGTTGAAGCCGTATTTCTCTTTCAGGTTCTAAAATTACTACACCATTTTTGTCTTCAACAGAGCGAATAGCCATTGGAACAACTTCAACCCCTTGGTTTGGAAAAACTGCATATGACTTTGCCATTTCAAGTGGCGTAACTGAGTTTACTCCCAATGCCATAGGATAGTATGGTACAAGCCCGCGAGCCTCGTATTGATCAGGTGGAATACCCAAAAGTTCGCCTGCTTGCTCTATAGCAGCAGTAAAACCTATACCTTGTAATATCTTTAGCGTTGGAATATTCATAGAGGTTGCAAGTGCATACCATAATTGTACCGAGCCTTCCCATGTTCCCAAAAAGTTTTGAGGAATGTATGGCGTTCCATCGGCATTTTCAAAAACATATGGGGCATCTTCAAAAACACTTGCTTCTGTAAACTTTCTTGTCTCTATAGCTGCTGAATAGACAAAGGGCTTAAAAGAACTCCCCGGTTGTAACATAGCTTGAGTAGCACGAATAAATTGATTGTCTTGCGTATATTCGCTACCACCTACCAAAGCCGTAATATATCCAGTATTATTTTCTAAGGAGATCATAGTGCCTTCAACTGTAGTCTTTTTACTGTCTTCGTTAGCAAGTTGTGTAGCTCTATTTACAATTCCAACTTTTAGTTCATCTATATCAAACATTAAAGAAAGAACATCTAGCATTGGGTTAAGTTCATTTTTATACGTAGAGTAGGAGCTAACCTGTACACGTTGTTCGGAAACTTTTAGTTGTGGGATATCGAAAACAAGAGAAATTAGCTCTGTCATTGGAGCATAGGTTTCAATTGCCCTTCTGTCACCCGTATTACTTCGTGAATATCGTCTATTTGCTTCTGCAATATAGTTTTCCATAACACTTTGAGCTGCAAGCTGATGTTTCATATTCATAGTGGTATGAACGGTGTATCCATCTGTGTACACATTCATAGTTCCATACATCATATCTTCAAGTTCACGACGTACATATTCACTAAACCATGGAGCTTTATCATCTCTAAAATAAAATGCTGATGAACTGATACGTGTATAGTCGAAATTTAGCCAAAAGTCTTCGTATTGTGCGTCTGATTCTTCTTGAGTTAAAAATCCAAATGAAACCATTTCGTCTAAAACATAGCGCTGTCTATCCATAGCTCTATTTGGATTTTCAAACGGGTTATAATAAGTTGGATTTGATAATTGAATTACAAGT
>CAYJHL010000192.1:0-3355 GCA_964369585.1 uncultured Treponemataceae bacterium
TTTGAATTTCAAAGCCTACCACATCCATGAATGCATCAGGTGTGTACACGTTTACAATTGGTGTTGGTGTTTCAGCTTGTTCACAACCGGTGAATACAAGTGCAACCGCTACCATGAAAATAACTAAAAGTTTTTTCATTTTCATTCTCCTTAGATAATTTTTGAATCTTCTTTAAAGAAAATTCAATGCTATTTTTGGCAGTATGACAGTTTTTTTTTTTTGTCAAGTTGCCAGTGCCTACTCAAAATACCGCATTCAACGAATGCCCAGTGTACTCTGTAGAGGCAAAATTACCAAGCTTAATTATCACAAAAATTAAGCATTTTGTCAACGCAAAACTAGTTGTATATATAGAATATTTCAGAAAAAATGTGTGTGTCTTTGTAATTGTATACATACTTTGCATACAATTACAAAAGTGTTACGAATGATTAAATCGCTCTATTTCACCCTTTGAAAGTCCGGTTGCCTTTGCAATATCTTCCATTTTTAGACCCATTGCGCATAAGTTTTCAACAATTTCGCGGTTTCGTTTTTCAATACCTTGTTCGATACCTTGTTCGATACCTTGTTCGATACCTTGTTCGATACCTTGTTCGATACCTTGTGAAATGCCTTGCTCGATGCCTTGTGAAATACCTTTCTCAATACCTTCTTTAATGCCTTGTTGCAAGCCCTGTATTCTTGCCTCTTTGCGTTCTATATCGAGCAAATCTTGTTGATACATTCGATAGGCTTGGACGTCACGGTATTTTTCCATAAGTTCTACATCCCCTGAGAATTTTTTATATTGTTCGTATACTTTATCAAAATATGATTCTAATTCTACAATAGTCATTCTATCGTCCTCCACGTTTTTTGATGTAAAAAACTTAATCCATAGTTGTAGTTCTTTGTCTACATCTTTAGTATCTTTTTGTAACTCAAGAAAGTGTACTTCCCAATCTCTACTTAACTCTTTACCCGTTTTTATATCACTCATACGGTAAACACTATGCGCTTTTTTTGTACCAATGTTTAAATTCTCGTTTAATAAGCTAACACTTATTATCGGTTTTAGTTTTGAATAATCAATTTTACTTGATATTCCTTCTTCCAGTGAATTTAGTTCAATATTCACTTGTTTTGCATAGTTTACTGCAATATAATACAAAATTCTTGGTATAAAACTACTATTCGTAAAATTTTGTACTTCAATTAAAACAAGTTCGCCTGTTGCAGTTCGAGCTTTTACATCAACAATTGTTTGCCTTTCAAGCGTGTTTTCCTTTAAGTTAAAGGTGTCGAGAAGCTCGATGTCGGTAAATGGTGTTTCATTTGCATTTTTTCTAAGTGCATTTAAGAAATGCAATAGAATACCTTCATTACCAGGGTTCGCAAATAAATAGCGTGCAAAATAGTCATTTGTTGGTACTACCGATTGTTCTCTATTCATAGTATACTCCTACTGTTTAAATTTTTCAATACAAGATTTTCTATATATTATATTATTGTTCAAAATTTTAAAATTAATTCATTTTTATAAAAAAATAATACTTTATTTTTATTAAAAATATTTAGTATTTATAAAAATACCATTATTTCCTCTTTACTATTTTGACACTTATCGGTATACTGTTTGAGATATAAAAAGTAATTCAAAGATGGAGAATACATATGAAAAAAGAAAATTATTTTAACGCAATTCCATGGAGAGAAGCATTGTTACAATTAGGGCAATGTCGTTTTATGGATAGAAGCGAATTTGATGATGGCTGCAAAGCATTACAAGGTAAAAAAATTGTTATTGTTGGTTGTGGTGCTCAAGGATTAAACCAAGGTTTAAACTTGCGAGATTCAGGACTTGATGTAAGCTATGCACTCAGAAAAGAAGCAATCGCTGAAAAACGAGCAAGCTGGAAAAACGCTAGCGAAAACGGTTTCACCGTTGGAACATATGAAGAACTTATTCCTGGTGCCGATGTTGTTGGTAACCTTACTCCAGACAAGCAACACTCAAATGTAATTGAAGGCATTATGCCATTAATGAAAAAAGGCTCAACACTTTGGTACAGCCATGGTTTTAATATTGTTGAAGAAGGAATGAAAATTAGAAGTGACATTACTGTAGTAATGATGGCTCCAAAAGGTCCTGGATCTGAGGTTCGTGTTGAATACGCTCGTGGATTTGGTATTCCTACCCTTATTGCTGTTCACCCAGAAAATGATGCAGAAGGTAAAGGCTGGGCCGTTGCAAAAGCTTTGGCAGTTGGAACAGGTGGAAGTCGAGCTGGTGTACTTGAATCTTCATTTGTTGCAGAAGTAAAATCTGATCTTATGGGTGAGCAAACTATTCTTTGTGGTATGCTTCAAACAGGGTCAATTCTTTGCTTTAACAAAATGGTAGAAAAAGGAATTGATAAAGGCTACGCATCTAAGTTAATCCAATACGGTTGGGAAACAATTACCGAAGCTCTTAAATGGGGTGGGGTAACAGGAATGATGGACCGCCTTTCAAATCCTGCAAAAATTAAAGCATTTGAACTTTCAAAAGAGCTAAAAGAAATTATGACTCCTTTATACCAAAAACATCAAGACGATATTATCTCAGGACATTTTAGCAAAACTATGATGGAAGACTGGGATGCAAACGATAAAAATCTTTTGGGATGGAGAGAAGAAACAGGTCAAACAGACTTTGAAAAAACTCCTGCAGGAGATGTTGAAATTTCAGAACAAGAATATTTTGATAACGGTATATTAATGGTTGCAATAGTAAAAGCAGGGGTTGAACTTGCATTTGAAACTATGACCGATGCAGGAATTAAAGCAGAAAGCGCATACTATGAAAGCTTACATGAAACTCCTCTTATTGCTAACACTATTAGCCGTAAAAAACTATATGAAATGAACAAAGTTATTTCAGATACCGCAGAATATGGATGTTATTTATTTGACAATGCTTGTCGCCCACTACTAGCTGACTTTATGAAAAAAGTTGATACTGACATAATTGGTAAAGGCTTATGTTGCTCTGATAATTCTGTGTCAAATGCTCAACTAGTTGCTGTAAATGAAGAAATTAGAAATCACCCAGTAGAAATTGTGGGTAAAAAACTTCGCGGTTACATGACCGCAATGAAAGCAGTAGTGTTTAATTAATACGTAAAAATCGGCGTCCTTGCCGATTTTTACTATCGACTTTTGCAGTACTGAAGAAAAATGATTAGCTCAAAAGTCGCATATATTGTAGTTTAGCGCCATCCATGGCGCAACTGTTAAATAATTTTGCAATTGCCGCTAAATACATTCAGAATACTAAACCTTTTGACGTTCTGAACTTTTTAGTGGTGATTGTAATAGTTTTCATAATAC
>CAYJHL010000193.1:0-3354 GCA_964369585.1 uncultured Treponemataceae bacterium
GCAATTATATTTGATGAAACAGGAGAAATAATCGTTAAAAACACGGTAGAAGTTGCTTCACAATATTTTAATGAAGGGTTTGTTGAACAAAACCCGACAGATATACTATCTTCGGTACAGAAAGCTGTATCTAATGCAGTCGAGCAGTTTAGCTCAAAAGGTTTAAGTAAAGACGATATTGTTACTACTGGCATAAGCAATCAACGAGAATCTTTCCTTCTATGGAATAGCAAAGGGGAACCTGTTTGTAATATTATTGTATGGCAGTGTAAACGTTCAATTTCTATTTGTAATGATTTAAAAGAAAAGAAACTTAACAATAAAATATTTGAAATAACTGGCCTCCCGATTGATCCATACTTTTCTGGAACAAAACTTCGTTGGTTAATGGAAAAGACAGACTTATATGAACGATCAAAAAATGAACCTATTTTCTTTGGAACAATAGATACATGGCTATTATATAATTTGACTGAAGGCCAAGAATATAAAACAGATTACACAAATGCATCTCGAACAATGTTATTTAACTTGAATAACTTAAAGTGGGATGAAGATATGAAGTATCTACTTAAAGCAGAGTATTTACAATTTCCTAAAATACTACCCTCTTCTTCAGAATTTGGCCTTACCGATTTTAATGGTATTTTTCAAAAGCAAATTTCAATAGGGGCAATGATTGGAGATTCTCATGCAGCAAGCTTTGGAGAAGGTTGTTTTAATGTTGGAAGTGTAAAAGCAACAATGGGAACAGGATCATCGGTCATGATGAATACTGGAACGAAGAGAGTTATTTCTAAGTCCGGAATGGTGAGCACTATTTGTTGGAGCACTCCCGATAGGATAGATTATGCACTGGAAGGAGTGATTGTAAGTTGTGGTTCAACAATTACTTGGGCATGCAAACAGCTTAACATAGTAAATAATGAAAAAGAATTAGATACTTTAGCTGAAAAAATTGCATCAACAGAGGGAGTAGTTTTTATTCCTGCCTTTAGCGGATTAGGGGGTCCTCACTGGCAAATGGATAGAAAAGCTGAAATACGCGGAATAACTTTTGGCACACAAAAGGAACATATAGCAAAGGCAATTTTAGAATCATATCCTTTTCAATTAAAAGATGTTATTCAAGCAATGGAAATAGATATAGGAAAAAAACTAAAAGAACTGAAAGCTGATGGAGGGTTAACAAATAGTAAAATTTCCATGAAATGGATTTCTGCTCTCTTATCAACTACTGTAACAATTGACAGAAGAAAAGAAGCAAGCGCCCTGGGAGCTGGATTTTTAGCATTCCTAAACAACAAAGTTCTTACATTTGAAAAAATACAAGAGCTCATTGAAAAAGCCACTCAAGAAAAAGTCTTTGAAAACAACACTGATATCCTAACTTACATCAATAAGAACTATAAAAAGTGGACAAAGATTGTGCAAAGTTACTAGTTTAATGTTATAAAATATTATATAATAGATAAAGCAGTAGTGTGGATAAAGAGGATTTAAATGTTTCAAGAGCAGCGCAGAGAAAAAATATTGGAACTTATTAGAGAAAATGGAAGCTCAACAGTTCAAGATTTAAGCAACTTTTTTGATGTAACACAACAAACAATACGGCAAGATTTAGAAGCGCTTGAAAAAACCGGAAGTATAATACGCCAACACGGAGGTGCTTTTCTAAACAATTATTCTTCATTTGCATCTATGTTACTATTGGAACATAGCGAGTACATTGCTGAAAAAAGACGGATTGGTAAAAAAGCTGCAGAGTTTGTCTCATCAGGAGACAGCATTATATTAGACTCAGGATCTACTGTAACTGAACTTGCAAAAAATCTCTGCGATAAAAAAAATCTTAATATAATCACTACAGCACTTAACATCACACTTTTACTTGGAGAAGAGCCATCTAATCATATTTTACTTACTGGAGGAGAGTTTAAAGCTCCTACTCTTTCACTAACGGGTGAAAAATCAGCGGCAGTTTTTGAAAATTTATTTGTAGAGAAGTTGTTTTTAGCCACAGGGGGGTTTTCACTGCAAGCAGGGTTAACATACCCCGGGCTATCGGATATAGTGCTAAAGCGCGCCATGATAAAAGCCGCAAAAGAAGTTTATTTGCTCGCAGATTCAAGTAAACTTGAAAAAATTCTATTTGGGTCTCTAGGCTGTCAAACTGAAATCGACTTTCTAATTACTGATAATAAGATTAAAGCTGAGTATAAGCAGTCCTTAGAAGAAATAGGTATAAATGTTATAATTTGCTAATTTGAATAATATACTGTAATAAAACCCATTAGCATAACGTAAATAAGACGGGCTTTATGCGGTCAAGAAATTATATTGCTACTTTTTTAATTAAACCAATACACTAATGGCTTTTGCCGCAGGGAATCCCTGTATAGGCTCCCCTGCGAGTACGGACTCCGTCCTGTTATTCTACAACAACACCGCCAACAACAGTAATTCTGTTGCCAACTGTTGGTGCAATTGGTTGTGGTAGGGTTTCTGCATACCACACAACGATGTCACTCATTAACATTGAAGTGTTGTAAGATGCAACTGCTTTTGTTAATGCTTCGTATGCGTCGCCGCCACCTGCAAGGTAATTGTTTACCGCAATTTTATATGTTTTGTTTACATCGATAGGCTCTCCGCCAATCATTACGTCAGAAATTGTTCCCTTGTCGCCAGTGTATGTAATTGTATAGCTTACTTCTTTTGACATTTGAGCCCAACCACCTGCGCCTTGAGGAATTGATCCAATAAAGTCAAATAGTTCTACAACATCACTTCCTTTTAGGTCAAGAACGTATACATAATTTTCAAATGGAAGCATTGTTAAAATATCTTCTTTTGTAACATTTCCTTCAGGAAGAGAAGCGCGAATGTTACCGCCATTTGTAAATCCAAAGTCTACTGTAACGCCTGTAGAAGCAAGATATGCAACTTGTGCATCACTTATTAGGTCACCAAGGGCTGTTTCTTTTTTGCGGCTTAACTTATCGCCAGCATCGAACATTTCGCTTGTTACCATTACAACATCTTGTAAGCTTTCATTTGCTTTGTCTGCATAAGGCTTAATAAGAGCTGCCATTTCAGCATCTGGCGGGAAGGCTTCAGTTGTAATTGCAACTGGCATCCAGTCGTATCCAACAATTTTTCCGTCTTTAATGGTAAGGTCCATTTGTCCCATTACCTTTCCCCATTCGTTTGCACTTACAAGGATTGTTCCGTTTTCTTCTACAGCTGCTTCAAAGTATGTATGTGAGTGACCATCAATAAAGATATCAATGCCGTCTACAGCGTTAATTACGTCGTTAGATGTTATAAATACTTCAGATTCTCTAACTGTTC
>CAYJHL010000194.1:0-1831 GCA_964369585.1 uncultured Treponemataceae bacterium
TTTAATAGACTTTCTTTAGAAAGATTGTTAGTAGTTTCATGCTTTTCATTCCAAAGGAGGCCACCTTTAGAAGCAATTATTACTTTGTCTCTTTTTCCTTTTAGTGCTTTACCAAGAACTTTTTCTGAATTCCCCCAGCCATAAACAGGAGCAACATCAAAAAAGTTAACACCTAAATCAATTGCTTTGTGTACAATGTTAATTGAGTTTTCATCACTAGAACCATCCCAATCTCCACCAAAATTCCAGCAACCTATCCCAATTACTGAAATATCAGCATCTATTTTACCTACTCTTTTATGTATCATTTCCTCTCCTATTATATTTATCTGTTAATCATATTAAATTCAACTGACTCTTTATTTGGACCCTCTATAGTGAAATACCTGGAACCATTGGGATACAAAGCAATATCAATAATTCCATCAGTTAAAAAAATTCTATTGTCTTTTTTACACTGTTCATATGAAGCTTCAATGTCGTTTGTTTTGAGTGCAATATGGTTTACAGCTCCTGCTTTTCCAGCTATTTCTTTTTCTTCATAAAGTTCGAAAACACAATCTCCAGATCGCATAAAAACAACTTGGTTATCTCCCACAGGTCTTTCTTCTTCAATTTTAAAACCTAATTCAGAATAAAATTGTTTACTTTTTTCAAAACAGTTTGTAGGTATGCCAATATGGGCAAGACCTTCTATAAAATAACTCATATACTTCTCCTAAAAATCACTTGATTTTTTTATTTTACTACAAATCCTCTAATACTTCTATCTGTGTTAATCGCAATTGCAAAAATAATTAAAATTCCAAATACAATTTGTTGCCAAAAACCATCAACTTGAATTACGTTCATACCATTTTGAATCAAAGTAATTAATAATACCCCTAGAATTGTAGTATAAATATTACCTTTTCCACCGGAAAGCGAAATACCGCTTAATACAGCCGCAGCAATTGCCATCATTTGGTATGGTTCACCTACAGTCGGAATACCACTTTTTAGTTTCGCTGCAAAGAAAATTCCACCAATTGCAGCGCCTAGTCCTGAAAGTGTAAAAGCCATTACTTTAATACGTGGTACATTCAAGCCCATAAGTCTTGTAGCCTTTTCATTTGCACCAACAGCAATCATTCCGCGTCCCAAAATAAATCTGTGTTGAAAAAAACCAAATACACACATAATAATAACTGCTAACAAAAAAATTAATGGTATAAATCCAACAGCAAACTTTGCCCAGTTAACTAAACCCCATATTTTGCTTGGCATCGCTAATGGCATCCCCCCAGATATGAGGTATGCACAACTTTGCCAAATGCTCATCGTACTTAAGGTTACAATAAATGATGGTATTTTAACTTTTGTAAATACCATCCCGTTTAGGAGGCCAGCCAAAATACCATACACAATAACAACAGGGTATGCCCAAATTCCAATTTTTTGTAAAAGCACTGTCAGCATTACAACTGCACATGAACAGATTGAACCTATAGAAAGGTCAATTGAGCCCATCAACAGCACACAAGCTACACCGCAAGACATTGCAAGTAAGGGTGAAATATCAACCAAAATATTCTTTACATTAATAGCACCTAAAAAAGCTGGATTCATTATTGTAAATAAAATAACTAGAACGATAATTGAAACACCACTAAGATATTTGTTAACATTTTCAAATGTTATTGCTTTTTTTATTTTCATTATATTCATCTACTTCCCCCTACATCATACAGTGAACAATGTCAACTTGGCTTGGTTTATTTTCAGGAGAAGCTTCAAACTCACCTGTAAGTAATCCATCTTTCATTACTAAAATTTTACTTGCTAAACCAAT
>CAYJHL010000194.1:1931-3348 GCA_964369585.1 uncultured Treponemataceae bacterium
ACGCCACAGATACCAAGAACTTCTCCAGCATGCAATTTTAAGTCTACATCTGCAAAAGCACCATTAAGACCTAGTTGTTTAGCTTCAAGTAAAACTGTGCTAGAAGGTGCTGTTTGTTTATTTGTTTTGTAATATTCACCAGTAGCAGCTCTACCAACCATTTTTTCATACAACACATCTTCACTAGCTTCTTCTTTGTTAAGTACTGCAACTTGTTCACCGTCTTTGAATACATAAATTAAGTCAGATATTTCCATAACCTCATCTAAACGATGTGAAATAAAAATTACAGATGTTCCTTGTGCGGTAATTTTTCTAACATTTTCAAAAAGCCTTTTAACTTCTTCTTCATTTAATACAGATGTAGGTTCATCAAGTAATACAATTGACCCATCTGAGTTTGCAGAATGAACAATATTAAATACCTTTGCAATTTCAATCATTTGTCTTGACGCAAAGTCTATATGACTTATTTTTTTATCTGGTTTAATATTTGTTATTCCCATGTTACTTAATACTTTTTGAGCATCTGCATTCATTTTTGCCTTATTTAAAAAACAACCAACAGAATACTTTTTTTCTTGTCCAAAAAATATGTTTTGAGCAACAGAAAGGTTTAGTATTAAAGATTGTTCTTGAAATACCATACCTATACCCATGCCGTTTGCTTCAATTGGAGAGGCAGGAGTAAATGCTTTTCCATTTATTTCCATATTTCCTGACGTTGGCACCTCTAGTCCCATAATTAGTTTTAGTAATGTAGACTTACCTGCCCCATTTTCACCTACTAAACCTATAACTTTGCCTGCAGGTATTTCCATATCTACGTTATTAAGTGCAAGCGTTCCCGGATATTGTTTTGTAACTTTTGATGCTTTGAATAATGTTTTTTCCATAATGTCCCTCACTACTTTGTGATAATCTTTTTGCCACGAACGACAGAAATAGAAACAGCACAAATAATTATTACACCTTGCACTGCTGCTTGAATATAGGGATTTACTCCGAGAAGTATTAAACCGTGGTTAATAACTGTAACGATTAATGCACCAACAAGTGAATTAACTACGCCACCTCTACCACCTGAGAGTGAAGTACCACCAACAACAATTGCAGTTATTGCAGGGAAAACAGTATCACTACCAATTACAACATCTCCTCGTCCAATACGTATTGCACCCAAGATACCTGCAATACCAATACAAAATCCAGACCAACCAAATACAGCTACTTTGATTTTTTCAATATTTATACCTGTATTTTTTACAACTGTTTCATTATCTCCAATTGCAAAAATGTAACTTCCAAATCGAGTTCTTTCTTGAATAAGATAGGCAACTGCAAATACACAAAGACTTATCCAAGTTATTATAGGAAGCCCAAGGAAACTACCTTGAGCAATAGCGTCAAAAGCAGG
>CAYJHL010000195.1:0-3339 GCA_964369585.1 uncultured Treponemataceae bacterium
ACTAGTAACAAAATAATTTTTTTCATTTTAAACCCTTTTGAGTAACCATACTCTGATGTAAATAGTAAACATTAACAATGTTTTAAAAAATATCTATTATTAGTTTAAAACGAGTCAGCGTATTTGTCAATACATAAAATAAAAGTTATTTTACGTACTGTGACATGGTCACTATTTTTATACCGTAATTTCAATTAAGTTGCCTTCAGGATCAGAAATACACGATTCAAAATAACCATCACCGGTTGTGCGGGGTTCACTGGTAACTTCATACCCACCTTTGCGTAAGCTCGCTGTTAACTCCAATACTTTTTCTACACTACCAACACTAAAAGCTAGATGAATATAACCGAACCTTTTATGCCCACCTTTTTCTTCCAAGTTTGGAGAACTCATAATCTCAATGCGGCCCCCACTTTCAAAAGTTAAAAAATAGGACTTAAAACCGGTTGTTTTATTATGATACATATCGTTACTTCGAGCCCCGAAATATGTTTCATAGAATGTTCGTATTTTTTCTAAATCGTGCACATAGAGTGCAATATGTTCAATAATCATTTTTTCCCTCCACCAATATGTATATTTGGTAACTTAAAGATTATTTCCTTCTTTTTTCTTCGTGAAGATTCCTTACCTAGATTTTTAGGCTGACTGCTTTTTTTCATTTTCATACTTTACATCTCCTTTTACTTTTTTTTATCATTAACTCATGCATAATAATCATAATTAGTAATATAGTACCTATTAGAATTGTATACATATCAAAACTTATAGGTTAATTATATTGCACTTCCAACAGATTCATGATATAAATATATCGTACTAGATAAGTATTTTCTATGAAAATATCGCATTTTACTATGAAATTTTCGCCAAAAGTGGTATTTATGAAAAAACAAGAATGTGAAATTATTCTCGATAAATCAAAACGCGAAACAAATATAAAAGGAACAAAAGCCTTTCCCGTTGCAACATATAATGATGATTTAACGATAATATCAGTGCCCTATCATTGGCATGAAGAATTAGAATTGATTGTAGTTATTGAAGGAGAAATGAAACTTATTGTAGAAATGCAAGAGTACACATTGCAAAAGGGTGAAGGGATTTTTGTTAACTCTGGAAGACTTCATTCTTGCGAGTGTTATAATAATACGCACTGTACCATAAAATCATTCGTATTTCATTCAAAATTTATTTACGGAGAACATGAAAGCGTATTGTATCAAGCATATTTTCACAGCTTATTACAAGAAACAAGCCAACACACGCATATTTTATCTAAAGACCTTTGTAAAGAACTTATACAAGCATATGAGATATTCAATTCAAATGATTTTGGCTATGAGTATACTATACGAGAAAAATTAACACACATCATCTTGCAAGTGATTAAAAGTGTAGGAAATCAACCTAGTACCCAAGATATAAAGCAATTAAAAGCACTTAGAAGATGTAAGTCAATGATGTCTTTTATACACGATAACTTTCAAAAAGATATAACATTGATTGAAATTGCAAGTAGTGCAAAAATTAAAGAAAGTGAAGCGCTACGGTGTTTTAAGATGGTATTAAATACTTCGCCCATAAAGTACTTAAAAAAGTATCGTATAGAAAAGGCTGCAATATTATTAAAAACGACAACTATGCCAATTATCGATGTAGGATTTGAGTGCGGTTTTTCGGAGATGAGTTATTTTTCAAAAAGCTTTAAAGAGTTATTTGGCATAACTCCAACAGAATACAGAAAAGTATAAAACTAAGTTTCACCCTTGCGTTACGTAATCTATTTTCCTCACCATATTGTATACTGTTTTAAAATCCCAGTGGTATATTTTGTTAAGAGGTGCGGTATCTACTTCTTTTATTGTCGAAAAGCCAAGAGTTTCATATAATTTCTTTGCCTGTTCATTTGTGTCAATTACAGCCAAGGTGATTTCTTTGTATTTTTCCCGTTGTGCTAATTCAATAGCTTCATTTACAAGGAGGGTACCAATCCCCCTACCGCGAGCTTCTTCCGATACACATATAAAATCAATGTGAATTTCGCCTTTATGAATTTTTTCATGAAAAGGAGCTAATTTTACATATCGACTTAAACCTCGGATAAGCCCAAACGTCTTAACCATGTTTTTTGCGGTAGTATGTGTTTTTGCCTCTTCGGTTGAATAAATGAGCATCCCATACAAGGTTTCATCTTTGTATGCATAAATCATTCTTTTTTGTAAAATTAAAAGCGAAATAAACTTCTTAAACTCATTGTTTGTCTTAAATATGATACCATACTTATTTTGAAATGCTTGTGAAAAAATTTCTACTGCCTTTGAGCGCATTTCCTTTGGTAAAAAAAAGTTGTAAATCATTGTTGCTTCCTACTCTACTTGCTTGTTAATACATATAGTATATCATATTTTTTTCCTTTTTCGAAGAGTACCTAATTATATTTGTGCAGAATTTTCTCTTATTGGATGGCGTATAACTGTCTTTAGTTTGCTTTGCTCAACCTTCCTAGGATCACTCAAATATATTTCATGATGCATTCTTGAATCGCTTAGGTCAATTTTGAAGCCTTGTTCTTTTGCAAACTCAGCCATCTTAGCGGTTGTTACTGGCTCATCATCAAATGGGCCCACGTGCATACACTGCACACAAAGGCCTTCATTATATGCAAAAAACTCGACTTTAGAATAATCTTGCTTTTTCTTTTTTGTTGCAGTTTCAATTGCCCAATCAAAGTCTTTTTTTGTTATAAAATCGGGAAGACGAATGACAGAAATAAAACAAAGCTCATCCTTTTTAGTATTGTCGTATCCTTTTATTCCCTCTTGCCACCAAAAGCCTTCTAGGGGTGGAACCACGTACTCAAAAAAGCCGTCTATTTTATAGTCGCCCTTATAACTCATTTTTAAGGTATACGCTATGCCGTATAAAAGTTCTATACTTTGTTGGTACTCCCCGCCCTCAGCATTCGGATTTCCCTTTCCGCGCACTGCAAGATAATTCATTGATGGCACATTCACAATTGATGGGGTTTCTTTTGGCATGTATAAATCTTTATATTCTTTTTTATAATCAAATGGCATAGGCTTCTCCCTTTTTGTTTATTATACCATAGTTTTTTTATGTTTTTTAATTTTTTTCATTGCCCAGTCATAGTGGCTCGAAGTTGCAGATACGCAATAACTTCCAAGTGTAGTTGTCCCAGTCCATGTAAAATGCTTTTTAGAAAACAGCTCATCATTAGAAAAGCCTTCTATCATGCTCAATACTTCTTCATGACTTTCCTTTACCATTTCTTTTGACTTTTCATATGGAGTTACTTGGTGCTTTTCAAAAAAT
>CAYJHL010000196.1:0-3253 GCA_964369585.1 uncultured Treponemataceae bacterium
TATGGCCTCTATACCGATATGACCCACGTTTAGTTGAAGAAGGAAAAAATCCTTTTATGCTAGACTCAAAAGAACCAGACTTCAACTTAGCAGACTTTATGTACAAAGAAGTTCGATTCAAAGTATTAAAACTTGCAAATCCAGAAAGAGCACAAATGCTTTTAGATTCTGCAGTTGTAAAAGCAAAACGACAATGGAAAGAATACGAATATCTTGCAAAACGAGAATTCTAATTTCTTAAACTTTTAGTTTTACTAAAAAGCTCACTACGTCCAGTGGTGAGCTTTTTTTATTTTTTCTACTAGAATCTTTTTTATTTTTATTGTATAATAATACAGATTTTCTCCATACGAACTGCTTGCATATATTTGTTTTTGAGGTAAATTAAATTGCCAATTTTATATCATGTCTTTTATGCACTAGTAGTTTTTTCACATTCAAGACTCTGCTTTGAACTAGCAAGCAGAATCTTAACAAAATCAAAGTTACATTTTTTTCAATACCCTTTCTGTGCTATCAATGCATTTATTGTTCATATTATTCTTCAGTACTTAAATGAATTTTCTAGTTTACATTATTTATTCTTAGTACTTCTGCTTTTCTTCCAATTACGCACTCTATTTACAACGGGATTACTTGCAACTATAACTGTTACAACTGGGTTAATACTACATCTCTTTGTTTTTCGTGCTGTAATAGTGTCTATATTCGCTATAGCAAACAACGCCACAATAATTGAAATTGTTGGTAGTCCATATTATTTTTGGTTAACAGGTATTTTATCTTTTATTGCACATAATATAGCAATAATTCTTTTTAACAAGTTTGTACCTGCCAAGTATTTAAAAATTATAGAAAAAAACTCTGAACTTCTCTATTTTATAGCTATTATATGTATTATTATAGTTAGTTACATGGTATACAATGCAAGCATATACGACTTAAGTAGCACAGCCACAGGAATAAATATTCAACAAATTGTGCTACCTACCACATTTCTTTTCCTTTTTTATATCTCGCTATTTATTCTTTTTAACATTATAAACTTACATGCTTACAAAATAAAGGCAACAGAACTTGAAGACACAATAAGTAAAGAAAAACACTTAAAAGAAGCTTTACTTAATAAAACAAAGGTATATGCAGAATTTAATTGTACAAAAGACAAACTAGTTAGACTTGTAATTAACGAGAAGGATTTTGATGTAAAGCAATACGAATCTTATTCTAGTTTTTTAGAAGTTACCTCAACAAAATATATTCATGAAAAAGACCAGGAAATTAAAAGTTTAATTTCAGCACACAAGATTATAGAATCATACAATAACGGATTTTTTCAGTTTGAACATGAATACAGAGCTTTGCGAACACCTATTATTGAGTCAGCAGATAACCCTTATATATGGCATAAGCTTTTAGTCAAAAGCAGACTTGACACAAGCACAAATGAAGTACATGCAATTTGTCTTATTCAAGAGATACATAATGAAAAAGAAGAGAAACTAGCACTAAAAAATAAAGCTGAAAGAGACCCTCTAACTGGAGGATATAATAAAGAAGCAGCTAGAACATACATAAAAAAACACTTAAAAGAAAAGAGTCAAGGTACTTTTTTTATGATTGATTTGGATAATTTTAAGCAGGCAAATGACAACTTTGGACATGCATTTGGGGACGAAGTACTTTGTACAATATACAACGACATAAAGAGTCACTTCAGGGCATATGATATTGTAGCACGAGTTGGAGGTGATGAGTTTATAGCCTTTACGCCTGATATCTTACAACATGAAATTCTCAAGAAAAAGGCTCAAGATATTTGTACAGCTGTCACTCATACATATCAAACTAATGATAATATTTCAATCACCGTATCAGCCAGCATCGGAATTGCCCATGCACCCGAAAATGGTTTAGATTATGACTCTTTATTTGCAAGGGCAGATAAAGCTATGTATATCACGAAAAAAAATGGGAAATCTTCATTTACTATTTCACCAATGTAAAATTTCTTACCATATTCATTAATGTTGTGGTATAATTCAAATAAGGAGATTTATATGAATTATACCGCTCATAACAATCGCTATGAAACCATGCAATACAAGAACTGTGGACAAAGCGGCTTACAACTATCAGCCATATCATTAGGCCTGTGGCATAACTTTGGGTCAAATGCAAACATTAATGTAATCAAAGAGTTATGTTTTACTGCTTTTGATTTAGGCATTACCCATTTCGATTTAGCAAATAACTACGGTCCACCACCTGGAAGCGCAGAAGAAAACTTCGGCAAAATTTTAGCTAGTGATTTATTACCATACAGAGATGAATTAGTTATATCTACAAAGGCAGGCTATGAGATGTGGGCAGGACCTTATGGGAACTGGGGATCACGAAAGTATCTTATATCAAGCTTAGATCAAAGTTTAAAAAGAATGAAACTAGATTATGTAGATATATTCTACCACCATAGAATGGATCCCAGTACACCCCTCGAAGAAACAATGTCAGCTTTAGACTCTATAGTTAAATCGGGAAAAGCTTTATATGTAGGATTATCTAATTATGACGGTAAAACAATGAAGCAAGCAAGTGAAATTTTATCAAGTCTACATTGCCCCTTTATAATAAATCAAAACAAGTATTCCTTACTTGTAAAAACAATTGAACAAAATGGTTTAAAAGAGGAGTGTAAAAAGCAAGGAAAAGGTCTCATTGTTTTCAGCCCATTAGCCCAAGGTCTTTTGAGCGATAAATATTTAAACGGCATACCAGATGATAGCAGAATGAAGACTGATGGTAGATTCTTATCTGAAAAAAATATAGATGATAATATTATTTCTAAAGTAAAACTGCTTAATGAAATAGCATTACAAAGAGGCCAAACATTAGCACAAATGTCACTAGCATACCTTGCTCAAGATGAGATAATCACAAGTATCTTAATTGGTGCATCAAGATCAGAACAGCTAAGGGAAAATGTAGATGCACTTCAAAACATAAATTTTTCTACCTATGAAATAGATGAGATAAAAAGAATCATAGCATAAACATAAAAAAAGATGAGCTCCAATCTTGAAGCTCATCTTCATTATTTTTTATCTCCGCCTGTCAGGTTATATAAATATCTTTTAATCTTCTGACTTGCAGTTTTTTCAAACGCAGAAACAGACTTTACAACAGACACTCTTGAAAACTTATTCACTTGACTATTGGTAAAATATTTAATTTCAGAAAGTATTTCTTCTTG
>CAYJHL010000197.1:0-3239 GCA_964369585.1 uncultured Treponemataceae bacterium
TTGGAATAGATGTAAAACCAATGGGCCTTCCACTAACAGAAATATTGCAAAATGGTGAGAAACTAATTACAATTTAATTGGGCGCATCCCGCATTGTATGGGCGGATATAGAATCCGCACCATACAATGCGGGGCGGGCTCTTGCTTGTATCTTTTGCTTTGGCTCGGACACGGCAAGCCGTGTCCCTACAAGGTGCAAAAGGATACCGCAACGATAGCTTCGCTGCTCCTTTGAAAGATAATTGGTGGGTGAAACGGAGTCCCTTGCGCGTGTTCACTCTTATAAATCGTTATACCCACATGAATCTAAAATTCTATCCAACACACGAGCATTTGCAAGTGAAAATTCTTCGGTTACAATAAGCTCTTGTCCAGTACGTATATGTGCTGTAAACCTATCAATTTCTAAAGCGTAGTTATTACTAGTATCTACTTCAATTACCTCAGTCCCAGATTCAGTAGTGACAGTATATGTAGCCTTACCATCTACATTATACAATTCACTGCTTTCAATCGTTCCTTTTTCGCACCCAATTGTAAGATTACTGTACTTATATGGCGAACAAAGCCCGCAACTAATAACAGCTTTTTTATTGTCTTTGTAATATAAGTATGCTACATTTATATCATCTATTCCATCTTTAAAATGGGCAGTTGCTTTAACATCAATAGGTTCTTCAATCCCGAAAATAGTCATAATTAAACTAGTGGGATAACACCCTAAGTCGTACATTGCTCCACCAAATAAATCACGTCTCATCCTAATATTGGAAAGAGTGTATGACCTAGTAAAAAAGGAGCTTTGAATCATATTGGGCTTACCAAGTTTGCCTGAATCTATAAGAGCTTTAATACTTAGAATGTACTCTGAATGCACATATGCAAAGGCTTCCATAAGCTTAACACCGCATTCTTTTGCAACACTAAACATTTCTAATGCTTCTTTTTCTGTACAAGCTAGAGGTTTTTCGCAAAGAACATGTTTGCCTTTTTTCATGGCTTTAATTGCCCACTCACAGTGCATTGAGTTTGGCAAAGGAATGTAAACAGCCTCTATATCTTTATTATCAAGTAATTCTTCGTATGAATAATATCCTTTTTGAATACCATAGTCTTTTACAAACCTATCAACTTTCTCTTTATTCCGACCCGCTACTGCATAAAATTCACTGTCGTTAGATGCCGCCATTCCTGCTAGTGTAGCTCGTTCTGCAATACTAGCAGTACCCAGCAAGCCATATTTTAATTTAGTCATAATTATCTCCTCCATACGAGAAGTATATCATAAGACCTACATAAGGTAAATATATGTTAAAAACCAACTACTTTTAAAAATGGCCTTTGATCATTCTTATATTTAAGCTAGTTAAGACCTTCCCTTGCTGCATTAAACATTGCTTCAAGTTCTGCTTGTTGCTCTGGAGTCAATGCAGGTGCTTGATTACTTTGTTCATTATCACCAGTTTCATTTGAGTTTACCATGTCCATAAGCTTTCTAAATGATTCAGGATCCATAATGCCCTGTAAATCAATTGTAGGCTTTTCTGCTTCTGGCATAGTAATATTTGAAACAAACATAATATTTTTCTCAACAAAATTTGGATAACTTTCTTTTAACTTTTCAGTTGTTACTTCAAAATTATCAAAAGGCACCATTAAACTCCATGAGGTATTTGACATGTTCGAAGATATATAGGTTGTAGTACTTGAACCTCTGAAATTTCCAAGATAGACAGCTGTATTTGGATTTACTATAAATTCTTTATTATACCAATCTAAGTCGAAATCTTCCATGTCACTTGCTATATATCCAAAATCAGTATCACTTAAGTATTCTATTCCCTTTAGAGAATAATTACCTGGTTCAACTTCAATTATTTGAAGCTCATTATCGGGTCCATCAAAAGCAAAGCTATAACGTTCCTTTGTATCAGTATTCTCAAGAACTATTCCAATTGAATTATTTTCTGCAAATAGAGCATCATTAAAGCTTGTAAGTTCAAAATTGCCATACAAATAACCCACTCCATCTTCTAGCGAATCGCTAACACTTAATAACGGCGTATATGAAGCGCATCCAGAAAAAAGCATAACAACAACTAATACATAAATCACTATATTTCTTTTTATTTTTACCATAACATACTCACCTTATTTAAAATTTTTGTCTAAACCCTAATGTTATACTAATAACATCATGCCGAAGCTCCCCTAGAACGTTGCTAGTTGCTGAATCAACTTTGAATGGTTCTAAAAGATTAATATCATAATTGGCTCTAAAAACAAAATAGGTTGATCTTCCAAGTCTATGGTCTTGACCAACAGATATTCCTAAATCTAAAAATACAGGTGCACTTTCTATTATTACTGTTCCGTATAAAGCGCCTGAAAGTGATTCTCTAAAATAATCATCACTAAGAGGGATACCTAGTTTTGGCCCAACTGATAAAAACATAACTTTATTATTTCTACTATATGTAAACTGGGCTCTTAACATTGCTGGCAGTACAAGTTCATCACGGCTGAATGTAGTTTTTTGCTTAGCATTAGAATAGGTAAAATCAAATTCACTTTTTGCATTTCGGTAACCTACACCTGTTTCCAAAGCAAAGTTATCATTAAACTCTAATAAAACATCTACCTTCGGTGCATAAGCAAAATAGTTTACCTCTGCGTCACTTCCCCTTCCCGCATCAACAAAAACTTCTTGAATATCTCCTAAGTTATTGCGATATCCTCCACGAACAACTGATAACCCTAAGTCAATGCTTCCACCAACAGAATAATCAATAGCAAAAACAGAAACAGGTAAAAGCAATAATATTAAAAAACTGCCAATTAGTACACTTTTTTTCACACTTAACTCCTTTTTCTTTCTTTATTCTTAAGCGTTATAGACTATATCATAATGACTTAATTTAGTACATAAAAATAACCAGTTATAACCGGTTATAACTGGTTATTAAGACGGCACAATTTTAAACTAGTAAGACCATACTATACTACACTACGATAATTTAATAAAAGCCTCATCTGCTGACTACGCATCTCTCCGTCTCGCCTTTACGGGCTGAATGATTAGCTTAACGTCGTCTCTACTTGCTTCGTCACTAGCGTGACTTCTCTCGCCTTAACAAGATAATTGGCGGACGTAACGGCACCCCACACTGCTCATCCAGTAAGTAAGTATCAATCTACCTACAAGAATCTTTCTCTTAATGGCGTTCATGAACTATCTC
>CAYJHL010000198.1:0-3224 GCA_964369585.1 uncultured Treponemataceae bacterium
ATTCAGTAAACGTTAGTCGTTTGACCGTAACTGGAATAAAACAAGTCTCAAAGGATGTTTTGCAAATTGTAACTTCCTCTGGGACTTTTTTTTTAAGAACATGGTATCTTTCTCATATAACTACAGATGCAATTGATGTAGATGTAGAGTTTACAACAGAAGAAGAGCAAAACGATATTGTAGATGCGTCACTTGCATTTGTTTGTGAACAAAAAGCTATTTCCTATCTTTCAAGAACAGAGCATTCTCGCTTTATGTTAGAAACAAAATTATATAATAAACAATGTTCTAAAGAATCAATTCAAAAGTCACTTGATTATTTAGAACAAAGAGGTTTTTTAGATGACCGCCGTTTTGCAGAAGCATGGCTTAGAAACAGAAAAATTACAAAGGCTGAAGGGCCAAGCCGCTTGCAAATAGAACTTGCAAAGAGAGGCGTTAGTCGAGAAATTATAAAAGATGTTTTAGATGAATACTTTGAAGACAACGACATTAATCTAGTTTTTCAAAAAGCAGTAGAAAAACTTAGGCGAATTGGTAAAACGGGAGATAAATTGCAGCAAGCCCTTATTCGACAAGGCTTTGATTGGAAGATGATTAAAACACTTACTGAGGATTAATCAATTATTGTTTTGTTCGTTCCATAGCAATGTTTAATAAGCTAGTAAACTTAGTTGAATCCTCTGGCATACAAGAGTAGCCAACATTTGCCGAAACATTGGCAATTTTACCCATAATAGAAAATGGTTGCGCAGATAAATCGATAATCCGCTTACTAACCGCATTAATAGCATCACTGGACATTTCGCCTTCTAAGAAAACAACAAACTCTTCGATACCAAGATGAATAATCATACCACCTTTTACATTGTACTTAACTCGCTTTGAGTACGCAGTTAAAAGGCCATTTGCAAATAAATCTCCATTGGCATCTTTAAATGCATCATATCCTGCAAGTGATATATAAAGCAATGTTGCTTTAGATTTTTCGTTAAGCAAACTTTCAAGTTTCTTTTTATTGTAGGCACCGGTAATTGAATCGACATAGAGTTCGTAATTTAACTGCTTTTTTACGGTAAGCTTTTTTTGTCGTATATACACATACATGTAATAGATGCACCGTAAAGAAAGGAAAATTATGATTATAAGAAGTGGATTGATTAGCTTTAGAAAAGGAATTCCAAGTGAAAAAATCCATGTACTTCCACCGGTTGTGAATTCTTGTTTGCTTGCATATATATCGGTGTACGATGCACTTTTTTGAATAATATTTAGAACATCTTCTTCTGCAAGCTGTAATTGATATGTATAGTCTAAGTTCTCAATTTGTTCAATTCCCATATTCGGAAGTATTGAATTAATAGAGTAAGCTACCGTTATAAATCCCATAAAATTTTCGGTGCGTTGTTTTGTTTTATGCACAATAGGATTTTTTACTATAAGCCATTTTTCGTGGTGTGTTGTATCGGTGTATAAATATACCAACGTTTCATTTGATGAAAGTGCTACTTGGCTTAGTCTCGATTCTTCTGGTCTAAAAAAACCGTTTGTTCCTATCATGTGTTTATAATTTTCATACGGGTACACGTATTGCACTGATTGGACGGGTGTGTATGAAAAAAATTCAAATGGCTGTAGTGAATACATATACGTTGCGAGGTTATCAAATTGTTCTTGTGTAATAGTGTTTGAACCAGCTATAAACACCGATTCTGGGACTTCTGCAACATCGATGAGAGATGTAATGGTCTGTTGTATTGTGTTTGTATACAATGTAGCGATATTGCTTGCAACATCTTTGTTATTTGCAACAATAATAAATGTGGCAAATAGTGTTAAAATAAAACTGAGAATAAGTGTTCTTATTGACAATCTTTGAAAAAGTTTCATATGTGCCACCAAAGTAAAGTATATCAGAATAAATGCTGATACTACATTATCGGCTTTAAATATACAATGTTTTAATAATATCCTGTGGCTTATTTGAGCAAATGCCTTTTATTCCTTTTGAAACTAATCTTTTTGCTACCTCTGGATCATCTACTGTCCAAACCCAAACTTCAGTTTTTTCTTTACCTGTAACATCTTTCCATCTTGGTTTTAATACAGTTGGTTTGCAAAGCCAGCGGAATTTACCACCTTTTACCCAAAAGTTTGATTTTGGATTTTTATCGTAAATAAGTGCTGTTGGAATGGAACTATGTTTTTTAAACTCTTTAACGGCAAGTGGATTAAAAGAAGATGCTAAAAATCTATTAGGGTTTTCTGGATTTTTTTTCAATGCTTCTTGTATTACTTCTGCTGTTTTTTTTGCAACAGCTTTAACCTTTCTTGTATCTATTTTTATTTCAATATCTGCATACATATCGGTTCCGAGTATTTCGAGTACCTCTGAAAGAAGCGGAATTTTTTCACCTGCATATTCTTTTGAAAACCAAATACCAAAGTCGTATTTGAGTAAATCGTCATAATTAGTTTCTTCCACTTCAATGTCTGGTGCGTCATGTATTTCGCCAGTTTCTACTGAAAGTAAACGTGCGGTTCTTTTAATTGATTCATCGTGAATAACTACTAATTGGCCATCTTTTGTCAGGTGAACATCGAGTTCTACGCCTGGGATGCCAAGCTCTCGTGCTTTTTTAAAGGCTGCGAGTGTGTTTTCTGGTGCAATGGATGACACACCTCTGTGTGCAAACAACAGTGGTTCTTTTGCAAAGGTGTAAATGTTATTTGTTTGTAAATTCTTGTTGTCCATGTTGTAATTATAACAAAAGCATGCTACACTTGTAAATAGGAGAAATGGCAATATTGTCAATTATAGAGGAGGTTTATATGAGTACACATGAAGATGGATTCAAAAGATATTTGCCTATTACATTTTTAATAGGCGCTGGTTTTTTTACAATGGGTCTTATGGATCCTTTATATGATAGCTATGTTACTATATTCTTAAGTCAATATATTCCATATAAGTGGCTCGTTGGTATGTTTATGGCTCTTGATAATGCCTTAGCAATTTTTTTAATTCCACTCGTTTCAGCATGGTCAGATAATACACGTACTCGAATAGGGCGTCGCATGCCATGGATTATTGTACTGCTGCCATTGTCGGCAATCTTCTTTAGTTCAATTCCCTATGCTGCTAGAACTTCATTTGTTGCTCTAGTAGTTGTTTTAGCTTTATTAAATTTATTTAAACAATCGGTTAGAGGTCCTGTTGTTGC
>CAYJHL010000199.1:0-3209 GCA_964369585.1 uncultured Treponemataceae bacterium
ACATTGTTTTTTCCAACAATCAAATTTATTTTTCCTAAGGAATTTATTGTGAGCTTTTTTAGATTTTTATAATTCTTAATAGACAAATTTTTCATGCCAATGTCTCCCTTTTTCATATAATAACATTATTTTTTTATATTTCTTGCATAGTTTATTTTCGGTAAAAAGACTTCGAATAAATACCCTTTATCTTTACTCTTCATAGGCACTAAGCCCCGATATGGTTTGCCCATTGCAACGCTTTTTTAATATAGGAATGAGTTCACTCATAAGTTCTAGTTCTTTTTTCGTTCTGTCTCTCCAACCAAGCTCTAAGGGAGCAAGTAAATCATTAAGTTTTTCGCCATCAAAAATTAAGCGTTGCGTAATGATATCTACAAATGAAACAAGAGAAGCGGTAGAAAGCGAAAAACTTTTTGCAATGCGTGCCAACTCTCCTGCATTTTTTTGATCTTTAAATGTTTGGTAGCCTTCTTTTATTTGATTTTCATCTAAAGAAACACCTGCTTGCAACGTTTTTATGTACTCGGTTATGTCTTCTCGCTCTTCCATAAAGTTTGAGTTTGAACAAAGTATACCAATTAACTCATCGCGCGACATTTTTTGTCCTTTTGAGTCGGTTTGGGTATAGTTTGCAATAAGTGCCATAATGTAATCGTAGTCAATAAGCGAAGAAGAAAAAAGCACAAACTCAAAGTCCAATTGTTCAAGTTCTGAGGATTTATCTGTGCTACTTTTTCCCTGTAGCGCCTTTAGTTTTTGAGCCATTTCGGTGTATGCACCACGGAAAGAACGCAACGTGTCTTCACTTATAAGTTCTTCAATTTTTTTTGCATCCTCATCTTCTAAATCGGTGTATTGATCAAGTTGTATGCGAAGCCGCTGAATTTCTTTAAAGGCATTTACAAACTCGCTTCTTGCAATGTCGCCTTTTAGATTGTTTACCTCATCAGCCTTGCATTCGAGCCCTTGCGATGCCATAAAGTTTTCAAGGTTTTCTATTGCGCCTTTCATTTTTTCAACAACTATAGGTGCGGCTTCAACTATCCAAATTTTCTTAGCTTCTGCTTCCGACATTTTTTCGCCCGAAAAGAGCCGAATGGCGGCATCAACTTCTGATTGCTGTGCCCTAAAGTCAATAATGTTACCGTAGGGTTTTGTGTCGTTTAAAACACGGTTTGTTCTTGAAAATGCTTGAATTAAGCCATGATGTTTTAAGTTTTTATCAACATACAATGTGTTTAGGTACTTTGAATCAAAGCCGGTTAACAGCATATCAACAACAATAGTTATGTCAATTTTATGCTTATGAGCATAGTCTGCATTGGTGTACTTTTGGTCTTTAATGCGCTTTTGCACATCTTGGTAGTACAAGTCAAACTCTTGTATGGTATGATTTGTATCATACTGCTCATTATAATCTTGCATAATAGCCCGTAGTGCTTCTTTTTTTTTGTCGGGCTCTTGTTTGTTGTCTTCACTTTCTTGCGGTAAATCTTCTTGGAGCTGTTTTACGTCACCGTTCCCTTCCGATGGAGGCGAAAAAACGCAGGCAACATTACACTTTTTAAATGATTCATCTTCTGCACATTGCTTGTCTTGCAGTTCTTTGAAAAGTGAATAAAACTCAATAGCATCGTTTATTGAACCCGTGGCAAAAATGGCATTAAATCGCCTATTATTTGTTGCACTATCATGTTTTTTTAAGATGGATTCAACAATAGCTTTTTTACTTTGAGCCTTAGTACCATTTTTTTCATTTTCAGCTTTTAAGTAGTCCACATGAAAACGAAGTACGTTTCCATCATCAATAGCATTTGTAATAGTATAGGAATGGAGTTCTTTTTCAAAAACATCTTTGGTAGTTTTGAGCGTTTTTGTGGTTTCTTCAATTTTTTTTGCCGTAGCATTTTCTTCAAAAATAGGGGTCCCAGTAAATCCAAAAAGCTGTGCTTGCGGAAAAAACTCTTTTATTGCATCATGATTATCGCCAAATTGTGAGCGATGGCACTCGTCAAAAATTATAGCGACACGCTTATCTTTTAGAGGTGTTAAACGTTCCTTATAGGTAAGCTGCCCCTTTTTTTTCTTTTGTACATTTCGTTTGCTGTTTTCGTCCAAAGCAAGTCCAAGTTTTTGAATAGTAGTAACAATAACCTTGTCTTTGTATTGATCGGATAAAAGGCGATTTACCAAGGTTGCGGTATTGGTGTTTTCTTCTACACAACCTTCTTGAAATTTATTAAACTCATCCCGTGTTTGCCTGTCTAAGTCTTTTCGGTCTACCACAAATAAACATTTTTCAATGTTAGGATTATTTTTTAAAAGCGTTGAGGCTTTAAACGATGTAAGTGTTTTACCACTTCCCGTTGTGTGCCAAATGTAGCCGTTTCCCCTGTTTTGCTCAATGCAATCCATAATGGCTTTAACAGCATAAATTTGATACGGTCTCATAATCATGAGCATTTGTTCACTTGCAACAAGCACCATGTATTTACTTATTAACTGCCCAAGCGTACATTTTGGCAAAAACTTTTCAGAAAAATCGTAAAGATTGGTAATTTTTTTGTTTTTTTCGTCTGCTAGTTGATATATAGGCAAAAATCTCTCGTCGGCATTAAAAGCAAAGTGATTTTTATGATTGTTTGCAAAATAATAAGTGCTGTTTTCATTACTTACTATAAAAAGTTGCATAAAACAAAGGAGCGAATTAGTAAATCCATTTCCAGCATCAGTCTTATAATCTACAATTTGCTCCATAGCCCTTTTGGGTGTAATGTGAAGTGATTTTAATTCAATTTGAACAACGGGAAGCCCGTTTATAAGAATGAGAACATCATAACGGTGATTACTATTCTCAGTATTTATTCGAAGTTGGTTTATGACTTCAAATTCGTTTTTGCACCAGTCATCAATGTTTACCAAGGTGTATTGTAAGGGTGTATCATCGTCTCTTTTAAATGTGTTTCGCTCCCGTAGTTTTACTGAGGCGTCAAACACGTCACTTGTAATTATCTCATCTCTGAGTCGAGCAAACTCTGAATCGCTTAAATGCACCATGTTCAAACGCTCAAAATGATTTCTAAAATTTTCTTCCAGCGTTACCCTATCTTTAATGTCGATACGATAGCTATACTTTAAGTCAATAAGTTTTTGGATAAAAGAATCTTCTATTTGCTTTTCCGTTCTCATTTTACACACTTCCTATC
>CAYJHL010000200.1:0-3187 GCA_964369585.1 uncultured Treponemataceae bacterium
CTGAGCAGGTAAAGGAAACTATTAAGGGTTTTAGAGAAATGCTTAAAGAGCAAAATAGCAATGCAAAACAATTAAGTATGAATGAAGTGCAGTTTAACCTTGGTAAAGCACTTGCTTCTGCCTGTACTGGGGACATGAAAACACTTGCAGAGCTACAGTGTAGTCCGAACCTACGCAATGAAAACTGGAACAGCCCTAAAGATTTTACTTGGAACGCTGAAAAAGGCTTTGTTGCAACTAAAGCCCCATTGGGTGAGCCTATGGGAAACCTAACTACCAACGACCAGTATTTAATAAACCCTGTGTATGAAGATGTACTTATGAGTGAGGCATTAAAGCAATCTGTTATGATGCCACTTGTTACACACCGCCCTATGACAAGCTCCAGTATTTTTATACCCGAGCATGAAAGAGGTGGAGTGGTATTAAATTGGCTTACAAGCTATGGCGAGCATATTCAAGGGACAAAACCAAAAGGCGCAACCCGAAAAGAATTAAAAGCCTATACTTTAGCTGGCTATATACCATTCTTTGACGAGTTTGAAGAGGATGTTTTTGCAGACCTTGGGAAATTATTTATGGAAGAGTTTACTGAATGCTATGCCAAAGAGTTTGACAAGCAATGCTTAATTGCAAAGGCAAGCCCCTTTACCGGTGCTCTAGCAGAAGCGAACGTAAAGGCACATACTTTAGGCGGTGCTATTAGCACGGTTAAGTATACTGACTTTAGAGATGCTATTCTAAAAGTGAGTGCCGAAGAGCGAAAGGATTGTAAATGGTTTTTTCACGAAAGTGTATTGAATCATATTGCAAACATAACCGACAATAATGGAAACCCCATTTGGCGAAGACCGGGGGATGGAAAGCCGGGTACTGTTGATGGGTATGCCTACTATGAATGCTCTCAGTTACCACAGGTAAGTGATGCAGGAAAAGGTACACCATTTGCAATATTTATGAATCCTAAGCGTATACATCATGGGAATAGAAAGGGTGTTGAAATTAAACGCTTTAGTGAAACTACTGAAAGCTTGCAGTATGGTGAGAACTTTATGCGCTTTAGAAAGCGTGACGGCTTTTTAGTAACGAGACCAAGTAATATGGTTGTTATTAAATCACAGGCGTAGTTACTAATTACGAGTTACTAAGTACTAAGAGAATTTGACGATTGCAAGGTTTACATGATGTATACCTTGCAATTGTTTTATAGGGGGAAGAGATGAGTATTGTGAGTTATGAAAAAATTGCGAGGCTATTAAAACTTGATGAGAGGGAAAAAGAGATTGATAGCCTTTTGGTTGAGAGTGCTAATGAGAATATTTGTTATTTGTGTGATAGGGAATTTTCTTTACAAGAATATGGTGAAACGGTGTTGTGTGAAAATGGTGTTTTGAGGATGCGACAGTGGCCAATACAAAGTATTAAAAGTATGGTACTTGCAAATGGTACAATACTTGATGTGGCACTTGATTTTACACAAAACGCTATAGTAGTAAGTGAAGTGTATAATGGTACATATATTGAGGTACACTATGTTGCAGGGTATGAAGAAAAGGACATGCCCTCAAGTTTAGTTCAAGCGGTGGTAACAACTTTTTTAGACAGAAAGAGAGAGATAGCATTGAAGCAACAAGGGGGCTATCCCGAAAAGCAGATTGTTAGTAGTTATGACGATATTATGCATTTACTTGAGCCATACACTAGGAAGAGACTATGACAAAATTTGAAATGGTACGGAATACGCTAAAAGAGCTTATTGAAAGAGAATTACCAAGCATAATAATAGAAGAAAATAAGCGGCATAATGATGGCTTACTTATGGAAAACTTTTCAGGCGTAAGTTTTGGCGAAGTGTTACCATTACCGTATGTGAAGATAGGAATTAAAAGTGGGGAGTATACCGAGAAAGATAGGATTGTACGGAACACGGTGTATGAGGTGGAGCTTGAAGTTGTGCTACAGAAAAGCAAGGACGATGATATTTTGCTTGCAAGGTATTGGGAAGCGTTTGAGGTTTTTTTATGTAAGTATATGTTTTATGATATTGCTTGGGATTATTGTGAGCTGTGCTGTTTAACAAATAATAGGATAACTTTGCAATTTATTACTAAATATAATATATGAATTGTAAAATTTACACATATTAGTATTTTTATGGTTCAATGCTCTAGTTATTTTTATAATAACATTATAGAATAAAACAAAAAAAAGGAAGATTTATGATTAAAAGAACTATTGAAAATCTAAGTGAAATGATTGAGAAAAGTAACAATATTGTTTTTTTTGGAGGTGCTGGAGTTTCAACTGCAAGTGGTATACCTGATTTTAGAGGAACTAATGGACTTTATATAAGGGAAACCACTGACTTATCTAGCAGGATACTTAAACGAAATTTTTTAAAGACTGATCCTAAAGAATTTTATAATTATTTCAAAGAGAATTTTATATATCCAAATGCAAAACCAAATTTTACACATCGGTTTTTGGCATATCTTGAACAGCAGAATAAGCTCTCTTGTATAATTACGCAAAATATTGATGGTTTACATCAGGAAGCAGGTTCAAAAAAAGTAATAGAACTACATGGAAATGTTAATAATTTCTCGTGCACAAATTGTCATAAAAAATATGGACTTCAGCATATTTTGGAGGGAAGAATACCTGTTTGTTATTGTGGTTCAATTATACAACCAGATATCGTATTGTTTGGGGATGCAGTAGACGAAGCTGTGTTTGAACAAGCTGAAAACGCTGTTATAAATTGTGATATGTTAATTATAGCAGGAACAACACTTACTGTTAAACCTGCAAATAAAATTGTAGAAAATTATAAAGGTAACAAACTTGTTTGCATTAATAAAGACCATATAGAAAATATGTATTACTTAAGTAATGCATTGTATATTCCAGAATATATAGAAGAGGTATTTAGCTCTGTAGCAGAAATGCAAAGGATAACCTTATAAATATTAAAGCTTATTTTAGGTGCTTATGATTATTTAATAATATTAACTTGTTTATTTCAGGATCTACATATAAATAAGCTGTATGAACATTTCTGTCTTCGCTAGCAATTTTTGTATATTTTTTTATATCTTTTTTTAATTTTAAGGGTTTCAAGTATTCAAAAATTTCTGAAGTAAAATATTTTTGTATTCTGGATATTTCCTCGCTTTTATCGTTTTCC
>CAYJHL010000201.1:0-3186 GCA_964369585.1 uncultured Treponemataceae bacterium
TATCATAAGTAGAAACTTGTTTCAAGGTGGTTTTAACGATAAAAATATTATAAATCAATGTACAAAAACAAACAAATGTTGATTTAAATTTTATTTTGTGTTATAATTATTTCTGTGGGTGGATAGAGAGGATACGTATGAATAGAAATACCATAATTGTTTTTTTGAGTATAAGTGTTATTATTTTGTTTGTTATATTCTCAAACATTGCCTTTATAAATGAACTTGATAGAATAGAAAGAAGTGCAGTACTAGCAGAACTACAGGTTAGTTCAATTAATGATATTGCTACTATACGATTGGTGCTTTATGAATACATGAAGCCTATTCAACTGGCGGCAACTAGTTTTAGTTCACTTATTAATTTCGAAACCAAAGAAAGTATAGAAATATTTTTACAGAATCTTAAAGCAATGGGTAATTTTATCAGCGTTGAGCTGGTAACAGATGAAGGCTTTACATTTTCTTCCGATGGAATTAATAGTATACTTGTTGATTATGATAAGTCATTAAAAATGCAAAATAGAGAATCATTTATAACTGATGTCTATTATGATGAAAAACACAAGGAAAATATTTTAAGTTTTGCAGTACCTATTCCCAGCGATGGCGATGCCTATTATTTGATGGGAAATCTTTCTGTAAAAAAACTTAATGACCTTTTTGAAAAAAACTTTTCTGGAGATGGTAGATATTTTCACATTATAGATGGTAATGGATCCTATGTTTCTACTACAGAAAATGAATTCACCTTAGACAGCAAAATTCCTTTTTTTGCTGTGGGAGAGCTTATCCAGACTGCATCTGATTATTCAACAAAAGCCGTATATAGTGATTTTCAAACAAAGAAATCTGGGATGTTTGTATATTCTATGAATGATGAAAGCCGCTATATGTATTATTCACCTGTTGGTATAAACGATTGGATGCTTGCAAAGGTTGTGACAGCAGAGACTGCAGAAACATCGGCAATATTATACAGAAATAATTCCTATTTAATGGTTTTGCAGAACACCAGTTTTTTAGCATCTTTTGCATTTATACTTATAATGCTAGCAAGAAAGACAGCTAAAAATATGAAAGAATTACAAGATTGCATTGAAGCTTTGGCTATACAAACAAATAAGGTAATTGTAGAATGGGATAATAAAAACAAGATATTAATTCCACATTCAGATTATCATAAGATATTTGGTAATAACTTTACAATAAATAAAAAGCTAAAGAAAGATCATATAAGTGAAATTGTGCATAAAGATGATGTAGAAGTTTTTTCTGATGCTTTGAAAGCCGTGCAAAAAAAAGGATCATTACACGATGTACAAGTTCGTATAAAAAAAGCAAATGGAAAGTATATTTGGTGTTCCATTTCTACTGCGAGCATTACAAACAAAAAAGGGAAATATGTAAAAACCTTAGGTTTTGTAGAAAATGTTCAAGAAATAGTTGAAAAAACAGAGGCTCTAAAAAAGACTGCTGAGATAGATTTATTAACTGGCTTATACAATAAGGTTACAACAGAATTATTTATTGAAAACACTATATTGAAATACCCAAAAGTATTTTCTGCGCTATTTATTATTGATTTTGATAATTTTAAAACTTTAAACGATACATTTGGGCATACCGTAGGCGATAAAGCCTTAAAAGAAATATCAAAGGAAATTAGAGCTTTATTTAGGCGCTCTGATATAGTTGGTAGGGTAGGCGGAGATGAGTTTTTTGCATTTCTTCTAAACTATGGTACGATGGAACTATTACATGCAAAAGCGAAATACTTATGCACGAAATTAAAAAAAACATATTCAAAGAAAGGGCAAAGTGTGCAAATTACCTTTAGTGTTGGAATTGCATTATTTCCAGAACATGGTGAAGACTGTACTGATTTATATAAAGCTGCGGATAAAGCTTTGTATGAAGTAAAAGAAGCTGGTAAAAGTGGGTATTGTATAAGCGGGGATGAAGTAAATTTATGTAGGGATTGAAATTGGTTGCTCTGAAAACGTGCGTTTTCTGACTTTTCCTTCATCTTTTTGGTTCTGCAACATATTTTGACGTCCACTGTCATTCTGATTCTACCACATTTCTGGACTTTTGAAGAATCTGGTTTCTCTGAAAACTTACGTTTTCTGAATTTTTTTCAAATTTTAGTAATTAAAGTTTTTAAGATTTTTTCTTAAAGATGAATTTACGCTTGTAAGCGTAGGAACACTTTAAAGGGGCGGAAACCAACTTTTTGCAGCGCGTAGTTTTCCGCCCCTTAAACCCCACCTTCCTTGCGCGGCTTTTTTAAACTTGGGGGTGTGGGAACCGGTTGGGGGAGACTATGAAAAAAAATATCATTTTTTTCTTATCTTGCTACTACCAATACTTATGCGCATTTGTTATACTATTACTATGAATGGGAATTTTTTGTTTTTAGAAAAAGATTTTCGAGTATTATATGAACTTGGAAGTCTTGCAGAAAAATATTTATACACAGATGGAAATAGCTGTATTACTAAGCTTGGTATGTTTGCAGAAACTCTTATAAATACTATGTTTGATTTAGACAACATACCGCTTCCCGTGTATGATAATACTCATGCCAATAGAATTAGTTTATTAAAACGCGATGGGTATATTCCAACAGATATAGACAGAATTTTATATTCTTTACGTAAAACTCGAAACTCTGCCATTCATTCTAATTTTAGCGATACAGAAACCTGTAAAACGCTTCTTTCTATGGCACATAAGCTTGGGCTGTGGTTTTATAAAACCTATGTTGATTCAAGTTATGTTGAAAAGACTTTTGAACTTCCACTAGATGACAGCACAGACTATTCTGACCTTATTAAAAAACAAGAAGCCGAAATTGAGTCCCTTAAAAATCAAAATAAAGCATTGGTAAAAAATGTAGAGTCTATAACAAAAGAAGAGAGAATTGAGCAATCGAAAAAAGCAGCTTCTTTTATAAACCTAACAGAAAAAGAAACTAGGCTTCTTATTGACGAGCAATTACGACTTGCAGGCTGGGAAGTTGATAGTGAAAACATTAGGCATTCTAAAAAGGTTTTACCAGAAAAGGGGAAAAACAAGGCAATTGCAGAATGGCCAACAGATTCAGAATATGGTAAAAATGGCTATGTCGATTATGCACTCTTTTTAGGCACAAAACTTGTTGCTGTTGTAGAAGCTAAAAAG
>CAYJHL010000202.1:0-1816 GCA_964369585.1 uncultured Treponemataceae bacterium
AAGCCAGTTTGTTTTTTGTAATTTTTTTTTGTTTCCAAAGGAAAACTCAACATTTAAGAGCTTTTCACATAATATAGACAGACTACCTTCAATACCTAGTGTTGTTGCTAGGGCCTGTATATCATAGACATTTTCTACTTTTATTTTATATTTATTGTAGATAAGGGAAACATCACTAGAAGCACTAAACCATACCTTTTCAATTGGATGTGTTAAAAACGTGATTATATCTTCGCTTGAAATATTTTTACTTCGAGGATCGATAATAAAAAAGCTTTCACCATCATACATTTGAATGAGGCATAAATGCTCCCCATAAATATGCAAGTTAAACTCGCATTCAAAGTCAACGGCAATACATTGTTTGTTATCTAACCCATCCAAAAAAGTTTTAAGTTTTTGACTATCGTTTATTTCAGTATACTTCATATGTAATGATGCACTACAATTCAGTATTTGTCAACAAAAAGGGGCTGTAGCATAGTAAAATTTGCAACGCCCCGTCACCTCGAGCGTAGTCGAGATGTCTCTTTCACAAAGGAGATTTCTCCACTTCGGTCGAAATGACGTAGTGTTTGCTAAGTAGTTTAAAAACAAAGGAGCTTTCGTGCGACAGCCCCTTACAAAAAACTTAATCTTCTTCCCAAACAGTGTATATTGTTTGTCCTTCTTCGACCGCATAGGCGAAATTACTGAGAGTATATTCAACAGGACCTCCGCTCCACTTAGACCACCCTAAAAACGTATGTCCAGGCCGTGTAGGCTTATAATAACTACTTGTAGAATCATACGGTCCAAATGCTGAATCTGTTTTTTTTGTAATAGAAACTACATAGGTGCGAGTTTCTGCATCTAGTGTACAACCTAGTATAACTTTTCGTTGATTTTCACTGCCATACCAGTCATAATGCCAACTATAATCTGTATCAGGCCATGCGGGAACCTCTGTATGCTCTAAATAAAAGGTTGCATCAGTACTAAGACAGAAAGGATCTTCTCCAATATTTTTCAAAGTAGCTGGTATTGTTACACTTCGTACATTAGTAGAATCAAATGCATGACGGTCGATTGTTGTGATATTTTCTGTAATATAATACTCTCTTAAGTTTTTACAGTTCTGAAAAGCTGCATATGGTATTGTTGTAACATTTTTTGGAAGCGTAATACTTTTTAAACCAGAACTATTAAAAATATGAGCGCCTATTGTAGTTAAGCTTTCGGGTAGCGTTACAGTCTCTAAAAAATCACAACCCCAAAAAGCTCCACCTTCAATTGTATGCAAGTTTTGTGAAAATTGAACTTCTTCTAAGTAATCACACCCGTAAAAAGCATCTTCTTCTATAAGAGTTACGCTGTCCGGTATTACTATAGAACGCAAACCAGAACTTCTTTGAAAAGCTTCTGTTCCAATCGTTTTAATTCCATCTAAAATAATAACATCAGTGTAATTAGATGTATACCCAAAACCGCCTTCCAAAATGCCTTCCATTTGATAGCCACCATACGTTGAAGGAATAACAAGGATCCCTGCTTTTGGATTTTTACTATCACCATCATAAATATAATATAAATTTGTAGAAGGGTCGCGGAAACTTAACATCTTATGCCAATACGCATACACAGAAACATCTTTAGTTATTCCTATGCTTTCGTCAAATTGCGCTGTGCATTCTTCATCAGTGAACCACCCATTAAACGCATATTTGTCTTTTAATGGGTAATCTGGCATAGAAACGGTATCTCCAGACTGTACTGTAAGCACAAGATTTTCTTCATCATTATTTTTATAAAATGTAACCGTAAACTCACTTTCAGT
>CAYJHL010000202.1:1916-3168 GCA_964369585.1 uncultured Treponemataceae bacterium
ATTCTGAGCCTGTCGAAGAATCTCCTAGCAAAGCTTACTGTATATGCGTCTTTTCGATACGTGCGTAAAAAAATCTTATATGCAAGAGAGACCTCTCGGCTACGCTCGAGGTGACAATTTTAAAAACTTGTTTTTTGATACAAGCAAGCTATGCACAGGAGTTAAACAGATTTCTATGATTTCATGATAAACTCTACTTGTAATTATCACACTAGTGTGATATAATGTCTTTCTATACAATGATGTATGCACACAATGTTTTGGGGAGAAGCATCTTGCAAGAAAAGGGGACACCGTTTTTTTCTGTTATAATAACAGCTTATAATTCAGAAAAAACACTACATAAAACGTTAGATAGCGTTCTTTCTCAAACCTACACCAATTATGAGCTTATTATTATTGATGATGCATCAACGGATAGTACGCCTGAAATTATTGCAACGTACGAATCTAAATTTCCATCCTGTATTGTAAAAAGAAACGAAAAAAACGCTGGAACTGCAAATTCTAGAAACACTGCTATAAAGATTGCAAAAGGTGCATACATAGCCCTTTTAGACAGTGATGATGTATGGTTACGTGAAAAACTACAAATCCAACACGATTGCGTTACAAAAACAGGCTGCGATATATGTTGTACATCGTATTCATTTACCAATGAACAATACAAGCCTATTAGAAGACCATACATAGTACCTGACACCATTGATTACACTGCCCTCTTAAAAGAAAATCATATAGGCTGTTCAACGGTTGTTATAAACCGAAACATATTACAAGATGTAAACTATGACAATGTTTTTTATCATGAAGATTATGCACTATGGCTAACACTGGTAAAGAGAGGTGCTTGTATTTGTGGATCTAAAGACATATTAATGCAATACCGAGTATCAAAAACAGCGCGATCATATAATAAACTAAACGCTGCTATTCATCGTTTTAGAATATACCGCTACCAAGAAAAACTAAATTTATTTTTATCAGTTAAATATTTTATTATTTATGCCATAAACGGGCTTAGGAAGCATGTGTTATAACTACACTATTAAAGCTTAATTTTTCCGTCTAAAAAGTCTTGATATTTATCACACACTTCTGTAACATCACCAAAATCAATTTGCTTTCCTTTATGAAGCCACAATACTTTATTGCAAAGGGTTCGAACCTGCTCTATTGAATGAGATACTAAAATTGCCGTAACATCTTTTTGTAAAATTTCTTTCATTTTAGCTTCACTTTTTTTTCTAAA
>CAYJHL010000203.1:0-2542 GCA_964369585.1 uncultured Treponemataceae bacterium
TTTCCGATATGCATGAGGACTATATAAAACCACAGGAAAATGGAAGCCATTGGGGCTGTACAGAAGTAATGCTCTCTAATAATAAGGGTGCTACTCTTTTTGCAGAGGCAAATGACTTTAGTTTTAATGTTTCACCGTATACCCAAGAAGAATTGGCAGCAAAAGCACATAATTTTGAGCTTATAGAAAGCCCTTACACGGTGCTTTGCCTAGATTCTCATATGTCAGGAATTGGTTCAGGTAGTTGTGGCCCTCAGTTAAAGAAAAAGTATCAGGTAAATGATGCAAAATTTTCACTTGATTTTACACTAAAAGCAAGTACGTAGAAAATTCTACATAAAAACCAACAATATATTCTCTTTTTTCTATTGACAGTAGTTCACACATGCCATACACTTATTATAGGAGAGTGTAAGAATTATATGAAGTATTCACAGTATGTATTGATTATAATAGTTCTCTTAGCATCAGCATCAATGCATGATCAAGCGCGTGAATTTGAGTCAATAGAAGCACAAGAAACAAAAGCCCTTTTAGATGTGTATTCAGAAAGATTAAAAACAATATTAAATGAAACAATTAAAGTTACGGAGATTCTAGAGGAGCTTATAATATTACATAATGGGAATGCACCATTAGATGAAGTTGAAAGATTAACACGAATCTTGTTTGATGAAAACATACATATTAATATAAGTTATGCACCAGATGGAGTAATAAAATATACCTATCCATTGGAAGGTAATGAAGAAGCTATAGGGCATGATCTTCTTGAAGATCCAAATACAAGGACTGACGCACAAAGGGCAAAAGAAACAGGTAACTCTACATTATCAAAACCGTATTTATTACGTCAAGGTAGAGTGGCTGCTGTGGTAAGGGATCCCGTATATATACAAAACAATGGAGATACTATTTTCTGGGGATTTATTGCAATTGCTATGCAAACATCTAAAGGCCTTATTATGCATTCTGATATTGATAGTCTAGAACAGTTTCATTATGAATATCACCTATGTTACCTCTACAAAGATGAAAAAGTAGAGGTGATTCGCTCAACTAATTATAAAGATAGCGAAGAAAGTATTACTAATAGCTTTAATACTCGATATGGAACTTGGAAGCTTTCAATGTATCATGAAACGACATTAGCTGAATCACTTCGAAGGATACTGGCATTTTGGATGTTCTATATAACGCTCATATGCACAATTATATATAGTGTATACATTATACGCCAAAAAATTCTCAAAAAGAAAAGAAGGTAAGCTACTAAATTTTTAAGAGAAAAATTATTTTGTTATTTCTACTTCTAGGGGAAGTAGAAATAAGCCAAGTTTTTATATAAATTTACTTACAATTCATTTTTGTGCAAATACTCATATTCACGAAGATATTTAAATGGAAATGGCAAAACCGTATACTGTTTATTTCTTACAAACTCCACAGATAATAATGGAAATAGCTCCTTAAACTCCTGTATGTCCCCAGTGGAAACCACCTTTCGAACAATGCAAGAGTTGTGAATCGATTGGTTTAGTAGCGATTTTTTTGTTCCAACATAATAATAGCATGTTCCTTCCTTTATTGAGTTTTCATCCATAAAATATTTAATATCTAATACATTCTCAACATTATAAATATTGTTAAAATAACTACTCTTTATTTCAGGTGAAAATCTCTGTTCATATGCTTCATGAGTGAATCTGTTAAAGTATTTCCCAGCTTTTTTGCGCACATTTATAACTTTAAGAATACTTCCCTTTGTTAGTATTTCGTCCAGTTTTTGTAAAGCTTTCTTTGTTGTTCTACAATACTCTGAAAACTCAGGATAAGAAGATTTAAAATCATCAAGATACTGTATAATCGTGTTTCGATATAAATGCTCCCTATTATCTGTTTCATGTAATGCGCTCCAAATAGTATTAATGTTTGGCATTGTTGACTCAGCTGTTCTAATGATGGTATGAATTGATTCAATATTAGAAAATATAAGACCCTCAACAGAGCATCCCAACGACTTACTTTTTTTTTCTGCATCATCATACGTTCTTTGAATAATATTTTTTTCTTTACAATCACTTATAGTTTGATTATCAAAAGTGGTGAATACCATATTTCCCACAGTATCTATGGTAAGCATCGTATACTCGTTTATAGGTTTTTTCTTTTCACTCGTTTTATTAGAATCAGTGTCATTGTCAGGCCATTTTGTTTCTCTTTTTACAAATGACCATTCCTTTCCAGTTTCTAGCTTTTTCCAATCATAAATTGATACATTTTTATGAATAACATCACGCTTTAATAGCAATTCTTGTATAATTTTATCTACAATAGGAGAGGGTGTTGATGAGCTCTTGCTATCTAAAAATTTTTCTTTATCCTCTATGGTGAAATGCTGTATAATGTAATTCTCAAAGACATCATCGTGTGGGTCCTTTAGATTATTAGTTTCGTAGTACTCGTCATTATGAATGAGTCGAATATTATAACTTGTAGGACATAACTCTCCAATCTGTGCATCAATACCATAATAAGTTTT
>CAYJHL010000203.1:2552-3146 GCA_964369585.1 uncultured Treponemataceae bacterium
TTTTTTATCATTAAACCTTTTTCACGTATTAAATTACCAAAGTTAAGATTTTCATTGCTTTCTTTTTTATTTACATCAAAAGATAAGGCTTCTTCTCTTATTTCTTGGTGCAGTGTTATATATTCATTTAATTCATCCTTTACATCATCAAGAAATTGTTTTAACACCCCAAGTTTGCACGCTTTAAATCTTTGAATATTTTTAAAGTCGCAGTAAGTGACCGTCATTTTATTTTTTTTGCGTGAACCTAAGACATAGTATTCTTTTACAGTGTCAGTACTTAGTCTTTTTCTAAAAAAACCAGAATCTGGATCTATTATGTAGCGAGCTCCTTTGTATTTGCATCCTTCTTCAAAGTTTGATATTTTTTTAAAGGTAGTAACTTTTAAATTTAGAAACATTCCAGGATCAAATTCAACTTTTAAAAAATAAATGTACTGTTCTTTTCCTTGTATTCCCCATTTCCAATTTGGATGTGAGTACAATAGAGCCCCTGAAATATTGTGATACATGTGTTCATCATTTTTAGGAACATTCAATGCATTTAAAAGTAATTGAGCTAATATTCTGTTTCCATAAAAAAAATGATTTTTG
>CAYJHL010000204.1:0-3139 GCA_964369585.1 uncultured Treponemataceae bacterium
ATTTATGCATATTTATTTATAAAAGGTGTATAATTATGCAATTCATAGAAGGTGGAATTTGTGCTCCAATCGGTTTTACTTCAAACGCCGTGTACGCAGGAATAAAAAAAGGTGTAAAACCTGAAACATATGAAATCAATCCGGAAATTAAAACTGATACAGCCCTCATTGTATCTGAAACAAACTGCACAGCTGCAGGTGTTTTTACCAAAAACAAAGTACAAGCAGAACCGGTAAAATTGTGCAAAAACCGAGTTACAGAGTCAAAAGACATTATTAGAGCAATAATTGTAAACTCAGGAAATGCTAACGCATGTACAGGTGAACAAGGGGCAATGGCTGCAAAAAAAATGTGTGCAACCGTTGCAAAGAACATTTCTGATGTAAATGAAAACCAAGTGCTTGTGTGTTCAACCGGAGTTATAGGAAAACAACTTCCAATCGAAATTATCGAAGACGCAATTCCAAGTCTTGCGCAAGATTTATCAAAAGAAGGTAACGTACTTGCCCGCGAAGCCATTATGACTACCGATACACGATATAAAGAATGTAGTATCGAAACAACTATAGGTGGCAAAACCGTACGTTTTGGAACAATGGCAAAAGGCTCTGGTATGATTCACATAAACATGGGAACAATGCTCGGCTTTATTACAACCGACTGTGCAATCACAAGTAATATGTTACAACAAGCTTTACAAGAAAGTGCAGAGGGCACTTACAACTGTGTTTCTGTAGATGGAGACACAAGCACAAACGACACACTATTACTTCTAGCAAATGGGATGGCAGCTAATGATGTTATCAGTGAAGCAGGAGACGATTATTATGCATTTTTGAATGCGCTCAATACAATCAATACCGAAATGGCAAAGCGCATTGCAGCAGATGGCGAAGGAGCTGAACATTTACTTGAATGCACGGTAACAGGAGCCTTTGATGTAAAAACAGCTCGAAACCTTGCAAAGTCTGTAATATCATCGAGCCTCGTTAAAGCGGCCTTTTTTGGAAAAGATGCAAACTGGGGGCGAGTACTTTGTGCTCTCGGCTACTCTGGCGAGAACTTCGACCCAGAAAAAGCATCAGTTACGTTCATCAGTAGTGTAGGATCAATAAAACTATTTGACACTGGCGTTCCACTTGACTTTGATGAAGAAAAAGCAAAGGCAATTCTATGTGAAGATGAAGTACACATCCTAGTTGAACTAAAAGACGGAAGCTCATGCGGAACGGCATGGGGATGCGACTTAACACATGACTATGTAACCATAAATGGAGATTATAGAACATAATGGAAAACTCAGATAAAACATTACATAACGCAGAATGGTCAGAAGTACTTGTACAAGCCCTTCCCTACTTTAAACAATGGGTTGGAAAAATTGTCGTAGTAAAATATGGCGGAAACGCAATGTTAAACGAAGAATTAAAGAATGCTGTAATGCAAGACATTGTACTTTTGAATACAATTGGAATTAAAGTAGTCCTTGTACATGGTGGCGGGCCTGAAATTAATAACATGCTCGACAAAGTGGGAAAAGAACCAAAGTTTATTAATGGCCTTAGAGCAACCGATGGCGAAACTATGGAAATTGTTCAAATGGTATTAGCTGGGAAGCTTAACAAAGACATTGTAGGAATACTTTTACAACAAGGTGGAAAGGCGGTTGGTCTTTGTGGTGTAGACTCAGGACTGTTACGTGCAAAGAAAATTGACACAACCGAAGACCTTGGCTTTGTTGGCGAAGTAACCGAAGTTGAACCAAGTATTATTCACACACTTTTAGATCAAGATTTTATTCCAGTAATATCAACAATTGCACTTGGTGAGAATGGTGATATAGAACGATACAATATAAATGCTGATACAGCCGCAGCAAAAATTGCTGTTGCATTAAAAGCAGAAAAATTTGTACAGTTGACAAATGTGCCAGGAGTACTTCGAGATGTAAATGATTCGTCTAGCTTAATTCAGCGTATTACCAAGCAAGCTATTCCCTCTATGATTGCAACAGGCATTATTTCTAGCGGAATGATTCCTAAAATTGAATGCTGTTTAGAAGCCCTAAACGGTGGTGTAAAACGCACACACATAATTGATGGTAGAGTGCCACACTCTCTGTTAATAGAAATGTTTAGCGACCGTGGTGTTGGAACGATGCTCATGGATGAAGAGGTTACTATTCCCAGCCCTGTAAAAAGTATATAAATATATGCAAAAGCAATAGGCCGTCTCAGTCCTAGCTGATTCGCTACGCTCACTCAGCAAGACTTCGCGTCTCTATTCTTTTGCATTATTAAAGTAGATAGGCTGAGAATTGATTTTAAAGAAAACTGTAGTTGATAATATTACTATGTACAGTCTTTTAAGCGAAACATATAAGACTGCACATAGTAATATTAACATTAAAGGATAAAAAGATGGCAGGAAATATAACAAATAATTTTGGAAGCTTCGATGTAGTATTTGCATCAGGTAATGGGTCAATTCTAAAAGATATAAACGGAAAAGAATACATAGACTTTGTATCAGGCATTGGGGTAAACTGTTTAGGCCATAATCACCCCAAACTTACACAAACAATTATTAGTCAAGTTCAGAATCAAATACATATTTCGAATTATTATAACTCAGATAAAGGTTTAGAATACTCTAAAAAACTTCTACAAGCAACAAATTTTGACAAAGTGTATTTTTGTAATTCAGGAGCAGAAGCAAATGAAGCTGCCATTAAACTAGCACGAAAGCACGGGTTTATAACAGGCGGTGAAAAGAAAAAAACGATTATAACATTGGAAAGTTCTTTTCACGGGCGAACAATGGCAACACTAAGCGCAACAGGACAAGATAAGTTCCATCCAGCCTGTTTTGCACCATACATCGATGGTTTTAAAGTAATAAAAGCAAATGATTTTGAAACTTTAAAAACCGCCTTTGATGATACAGTATGCGCCCTCATGATTGAATGTGTTCAAGGCGAAGGTGGAGTAAACCTTGTAGAAAAAGAATGGGCAAAAGAAGCAGCAAAATATGCCCGTGCTATTGGAGCTGTTATCATAGCCGATGAAGTACAAACAGGAATTGGAAGAACGGGAAGCTTTTTAGCAAGTGACGATATTGGAATTGATGCAGAAATTG
>CAYJHL010000205.1:0-3138 GCA_964369585.1 uncultured Treponemataceae bacterium
AACTATCTTGTTTTGGCAAACCATAATAGCAACTTAGATCCGTGGCTTTGTGGGTTAAGCTTTAAAAAACAAATGTATTTTTTAGCTGGTGAAAATGTTTTTAGACTTGGCTTTCTTTCTGCAATTGTAACAAGACTATGGGCTCCCATTTCCAAAGTAAAAGGGAAAAGCGACGTAACGGCAATGCTAAAACTTCTTCGCCATCTAAAAGAAGGGCATAACTGCAGCCTTTTTCCAGAAGGAAACAGATCTTTTGATGGTCTTACTGCAGAGGCAGGAACAGCAATAGGAAAATTAGCAAAAACTTCCGGTGCCTCCCTTGTTACATTTAAATTTGAAGGCCTGTACTTTTCAACACCGAGATGGGGAACTTTTATGAGAAGGGGAAAAGTAAGCGGAAAGGTTATTAATGTGTATACAAAAGAACAGCTAGCAAATATGAGTGCAGAAGAAGTAACAAAACACATTAACGAAGATATTTATGAAGACGCCTATGCAACACAAGAAAAAAATCCAATAAAATTTAAAAGTCGAAAACGAGCAGAAACGATAGAATCAATTTTCTATATTTGCCCAAAATGTAAAGCTATTGGCACAATAAAATCAAAAAAACACCTTTTCTGGTGCTCTTCATGCAAGGCAACAGCAGAGTACACCGAATATGGCTACCTAGAGGGAGACTTTGAGTTCACCAAAATACCTGAATGGGAACAATGGCAACAAGAAGAGCTTAAAGTACATATTGATACTGCTATAAAGAATAATCCTGAAAAACCACTTCTAACGGATGATTATGTTGAGCTTACCCTTGTAGATTTGGACCATAATGAAACAATCATAAGCAAAGGTAAGTTAGAATTCCATACAGATCGAGTAAAGGTAGGCTCTTACGAGTACCTTTTTGAAGGAATAAATAATTTTGATATGGTATTTAGGCGCACCTTACTATTTAATACAAAATTAAATGAAAATTTTCAAATATTTTCAAAACAATTTTTGTGCGCAAGAAAATATATTTTTGCTTATAGATATTTAATGTCAAAAAAAACATAGAAAACAGGAGAGATTATGGAAATTTCAACAGAAAATGTTCAACTATGGGGCGGTGTAGTCCAATTAGGCATAATAAGCCTCTTGCTTCTTGGGTCAAATATTATACGAACCCGGGTTAAAGGAGTTCGTGCTTTACTTATGCCAACAGCTGTTTTAGCTGGTTTCATTTTACTTCTTCTGAGGAGCACAGGTTTACTCAATATTGATAGAGAACTACTGGAAACAATTACCTACCACGGAATTGCACTAGGATTTATTGCAATGTCCCTCCGCGTAAAGCATAAAAAAGAAGGAGAAGGTCACGGTGGAGAAGGACTTTTAGCAGTGAAAAATGGGGCTGTAATTGTTTCTACATATATTGTTCAAGCTCTTATAGGACTTATAATTTCTATAGTCCTTTCTCTCACATTTATGCCAAATATGTTTAGAGCAGCAGGAGTACTTCTTCCTATGGCGTATGGTCAAGGACCAGGACAAGCAAACAATATTGGGGCTTCATATGAAATTCAAGGATTTGTAGGCGGCCAATCATTTGGGCTTGCTCTCGCAGCTGCAGGTTTTCTTTGTGCTTGCATTATGGGCGTTATTTATCTAAATATCTTAAAAAAGAAAAACAAGTCGTCAATTGAGAATTTTAAACATCAAGAAACAGAACTTACTACAGATGTATTTCAATCTAAAGGTGAAATACCAATTGCAGAGTCAGTAGATAAATTTTCGGTTCAAATGGGAATGGTTTTAGCTTTATATGCTGTAACTTATTTTGTAATGTTCCTTATCACAAGTTCTGTAAATAACAATGCCCCTAACTTGGCATCGCTTATTAACCCTCTTGTTATGGGTTTTAACTTTATGTTTGGTGCAGCATTTGCTTCTATCACCGCATTTGTTCTTGAAAAACTACGGAATAAAAAATTGATGCGGCATCAATATCAAAACAACTTTCTTCTCAATAGAATTTCAGGCTATGCCTTTGACCTCATGATTATAGCAGGTATTGGATCAATAGATATCGGAAAGCTTTCTGGACTCTGGGTTCCTTTTGTGCTAATGAGTCTATTAGGAGGACTGGGAACTCTTTTTTACATACACTGGATTGCAAAGTTTCTCTATAAAGGGTATGTGGAACAAGGCTTTATTGCAATGTTTGGGATGCTAACAGGTACTATAAGCTCAGGAATCCTTTTAGTGCGTGAAATTGATCCTTTGTATGAATCTCCAGCAGCAAACAACCTTTTAACAGGCACTGGAACAGGTCTATTTTTAGCCCTTCCAATATTAGTAGTTGTAGGACTTGCTCCACAAAGTCCAATCATGCCGATTTTAATACTTCCAATTGCGAGTGTTTATTTAGCAGTGATGTTATTTATAATTTTTAAATTAGGAAAGAAAAAGAAATAGCGTTTACAACAAAAAAAGCTGCCGTTTGGCAGCTTTTTTTGACGTCATCCCGAGTGCCGTCGAGGGATCTCTTTCTTAAATGAGATTTCTCGGTGCACATATCAAAACATCATACTAATTGTAACTTTTTTATTTTATCACTTGCAAATGTAAATCTCTCAATTGTTCTTCGTCAACCAACGATGGGCATTCATCCATTGGACTTTGTGCAAAAGAGTTTTTAGGGAAGGCAATAACTTCCTTAATTGATGTTTCTTTACACATAAGCATTACAAGTCTATCTAAACCAGGTGCAATACCGCCATGTGGAGGTGCCCCGTACTTAAACGATTCTGTTAAGAAACCAAATTTCTTTTCGCCTTCTTTTTCATCAAAACCTACAATTTTGAAAATACGTTTTTGTAAGTCTGGGTCGTGAATACGAATTGAACCTGAAGCAAGCTCGTAGCCATTAAGAACAAGGTCGTAAAGGTCGCCTTTTACGCTACCTGGATCACTTTCAAGTGTTGCATGATATTTTTCTTGTGGCATAGTAAACATATGGTGTGCTGTATCCCATTTGTTTTCTTCTTCATTGAATTCAAACATAGGAAAGTCAATAATCCATGCAAATGCAAACTTATCAGCATCGCAAAGATCTAAGTCTTTTCCAAGGCGTGTTCGAACAGCCCCAAGAGCTGTACA
>CAYJHL010000206.1:0-3118 GCA_964369585.1 uncultured Treponemataceae bacterium
TCTCAGTATGTATACAAAACAAGACAGTTTTAGGCATTATGGATGGTGCTCATACACCAAACAGCCTTTCATTGTGCTTAGAGTCATTTTATTCTGACTTTGGTGCGGGGCAAAACATTCTTTTTGCATGCGCTGATGATAAAGATGTAGACGCAATGGCAAAGCTTATAAAAGACACACCATGCAAGTTTTCTAATATTACGATTACCCTTCCTGGTAATGTTAAAAAAGGTTCTATTGAAAAAGCCAGAAAAGCTTTTGAAAAGTATTTTGGCTCTGATGTATTATCAGTAGATGAAGATTATTCAAAGGCAATAAGCATGACATTGGATGCATGCGCAAAAGAAAATAAAGCCCTACTTTGCGTTGGGTCATTTTATCTATGTGCAGAACTCAAGAATATCTTAGAAAGAATATAATCGCAAGAATTAAAGGAATACTCAGATCTTACTTTTGCGTGAGACACTGAGACTGTCATACCGAGCTTGTCGAGGTATCTCTTTACAGAATTGAGAATATAAAAAACTAAGAACATGACTTGCCATGTCAGCTTGTGTACGAGTGTACATCAAAAAAGCAGAGATGTTTAAAGAGCAAAACTACTTTAAAAGAAAACAAATGTATGAATTATGCTGGTTTACTGTTTTCTTTGTAAAAAGTCCATAAATATGTAGCAATGTTTTTTTGTGAAATAGTAGTCAATTCATAGTATTCTTGAAATTTTGATACAATATTAAAAAATGTAGGGTATGATTTTAAGTCAGATTTTTTGAAATTATAAAACTTGTCACGTTTTTTTAAGTGTCACAATAGAGATTCAACGGCAATGTCAAAAATGGGAAAACTTTTAGGTTTATGTTGTGAGCAGTATTTTGAAAGAAACGAATAGATACTTCGCTTTTTGCATTAAATGTAGCCGTATTTATTGTATCAATAAATTTAAAGTCCTTTTCTTCCAATAACTTGTCTATATTACGCCCATGAGTATGTTTAGCAAGGGTAAATGTATCAAAAACAGTAGTGCAATATAGCTTATTAATAGCTATAACCTTAAGGAGTACTTCCGTAAGGTCTGTATTTTTACCCATTACGTCATTCATATTAAAATTCAACATACCTAATGCTTCTTCATTTACACGATTTTTTTCGTATTTATTATCAGTATCACATATATCACAATATTTTTTAACTTCAGCTGCTGATGGTTCCGGCTCTATTCAAAATTCCATTCCCGTCTCCTTTTCATAATATCACAAACAATTGTACCGATTTCCATGCAATGAAACCGGTACAATTGTTAGGTATTTCTTTCGTACTGTATACATACCGGCAACTACATAACGTTACGGTATTGCTCTCTTTGCTGTATATGTTCCTGCTATAGCGTGTGTACCTTCTTCATTAAGCGGAAGATATACGCTTTCAGTACCATCTGCAGCAACCCACCTTCTATCACTAGGAGGAGAATATATATCATCTTCTGCAGTAGGGTTACTATTGGCTAGTGGAAATATAAAATTGGACACTTCTTTTGTAAGTTTACTACCCACTGTTACATTGTCGAAGAACTTATACCGAAACATAGTTTCAGCTGGGTCTGTTATTCCACTTGTGTCAAAGCCACTCAGGTCTAAACTTGTCAAAGCACTACAACCTTCGAACATGGCAGTCATATCAGTTACAAGAGAGGTATTAAAGCTACTTCCAAACGTTATACTCTCCAAAGCACTACAATAGTAGAACAAGCTAGACATATTAGTTACAAGAGAGGTGTTAAAGCTACTAAGGTCTAAACTCTCCAAAGCATAACAATTGTAAAACATATAATCCATATTAGTTACAAGAGCGGTGTCAAAGCTACTAAGGTCTAAACTCTTCAAAGCATAACAATTGTGAAACATGGCAGTCATATTAGTTACAAGAGTGGTGTTAAGATTTTCTAAACCGACTATTTCGGTAAGATTTATATAGCTACTAAACATAAACAATAAATCAGTTTCAGGAATAATTGTAGCTCCTACTGGCACAGAAATTATTACTTTTGTTATTGCTTGCTTATCGGGATTAGTTACACCTTTTACCAGTGATTTAAAGTTACTGGAAGTAGCGGTGCTTTCATAGTCGGGACTAATAGTAAGCTCTGCACCTATTAATGTTCCCTTTACCCTATATATTTTAGTGTCAATAGTAATTTCCGCAACAGTACTTGTTTTTGTTGCAGTTTTTTGTCCACCATCATCGTTATCGGTTATTTTATTTGTTGCAACTACATAGTAGTAGTTTGTGCCTGCAACATCTGTAGGTGGGGTATAGGTTGCACCGGTTTCGCCGCTTATTGGTGTTCCGCCTTCGCTACTATTTGTAGAATTTCTATACCATTGGTACGTGATTGTTCCACAATCTGTTACTTCAGCTGTACCATCAAGATCCACAACTGAATGATTGCCAATTTTATATTCCTTGCTTATAAGAGGGGTCGTAAATGTTGGTTCGTGTGCATCTATTTTTTGAATCACGTCAATTTTTGCAACATTGCTTGTTGTGCTGGCAGTTTTTTGCCCACCGTCACCGTTATCGATAATTTTATTTGTTGCAATAACATAGTAGTAAAAAGTACCTAATACATTAGTTTGCGGGGTATAACTTGCAGATGTTGCACCACTTATTGGCGTACCATTATGGTTAGAATTACTAGTATTGCTATACCATTGGTAGCTAATTGTTCCACCATCTGTTACCATGGCAGCTACGTTAATATGTATACTTGCATTAGCACCAACAGTAATGAATGATAAGTCTGTTTCAAATTCAGGAGTAACTGCGTCTATTGATGGTACCGCTGGTAGTACTGAATCTCCTCCATTGTCTGTTGTTGGTGGACACCCTAACAACAGTATCATAATTGCACTAATAAGCGCAATTGTTACATTTTTTTTCATTTTTTAAGCACCTTTTATAAAATGATTTAAATATAAAAAAACCGCAAAAATTTCGCCCTTACAGGTGCACTTTTTGCGGTTTCAATTGCAGTGTTATTGTATGTTTGTTCTCGCCTACCTGTAGCGAATTGAATTGAATTGAATTGAATTGAATTGAATTGAATTGAATTGAATTGAAT
>CAYJHL010000207.1:0-3112 GCA_964369585.1 uncultured Treponemataceae bacterium
GTAACCTTTTTTAATTTCATCTTTTGAAGAACCTTTTTGCACACCAAGTACTTCGAAAAATAACATATCCCGTTTTTAACATAGTAATCTCCATATGTTTATTAAATCATTATTATACAATATATTTATTATAATGTATAGCAAAATTGGCTTTGGATTTTTGTATGTTTTAATTATACTGCTGGTGTAAGGTGATCCCAGCGCAATCCTTCACCATCAAATACATTTAAGTTTAATGTTTGACCTACAACTTCCTCATAATGAGCAGGGTCTATTCCAATAGTTAATTTTTTCTCCGTGCGTAATACTGCAATATCATTTGTAGTAATAACTTCACCCTTTGCCATGTCCCTCATAAAATGAATAGAACGATTTGTTCTTCCATAATTCTGTTTTTCAGAAGGAGCAAGTGTTTTTTTTCCATTTCCCAATGTTGCATATATAGTTTTATCATCGTATGAGCAGCTTAGCATTCTTATTATAGTTTTTTTATCAAAATGTTCATAAGTGCGTATTGCTTGTGACATTGCTGCAAACCTATTTGGTTCTAGTGCTACAGGATCATCTAGACCATCATTTTTGTTACATAATGTTATATGTTTTTCAACCATGCTCGCTCCGCAAGCTACAGCAAGTAATGGTACTAGCATTGGGTCTAGTGAATGATCACTAACACCTACCGAAATATCTAAATTCCTTTTTAGAAAGGTTAATACTTCAAGGTTATAATCTTGAACAGGTGCAGGGTAACTTGTAACACAGTGGAGTAGTGTAAGCAGATTTTTTTCTTTTAAACTGGAAAGTATTTTTAAAGCATGCTGAATATCTTCTAGCTTTGAAACTCCACTAGAAATAACTACTGGGATGCGCTTTTGTTCGGGTAGTGAACTTTGAAGATCAACAAGTCTTTTTAACATCGGCGTGTGGTTTAATTCAGGAGATGCAATTTTAATATAGTCTGGTTTTATACTAAAAAGCTCTTCTAAGCTTCGAAGTCCAAAAGGTGAGCACATAAATGTTTTACCTTTTGAGTGTACATAAGATTTTATATCGTTAAAAAACTTTTTAGGAACTTCTAGTTGTTTAAATCTATCGTAGAGAGGTATTGGGCCGCCTGGTAATATTACATTCCCTGTTTTAGGGTGTAATATTTCATCTGCATATACCCACTGAAATTTAATACAATCTGCACCTGACTCACAAGCAACATTAACGAGTTGCTTTGCCATTTGCAAATTACCTTGATGAGCTGTTCCAATTTCTGCAATTATAATAGTTTTGTTTTTCATGATGTTTCAATGTGTTGTAATAACTACTGTTATTGTATCATAGTTTTTTCAAATTGGCAAGAAATATTATAAACTAATTGTAATAAATGTTGACATCAATATTCTTAACAGGTACAATGCTTGATATGCGTACATTTTTATGCCTATATTTAAACACAGGCGGTGGACATAGATCTGCCGCAATGGTTTTTGAAGAAATAATGAAAGAGTCACATCCTGATACAACCGTAATTTTAGAGGGTGGCTTGAAACAGACGAATCGCATATCAAAATTCCTCATTGAAAAAATGTACCAAATAGCATGTAACTATTTTCCCTTTGCATGGGCCTTTTTTTATTGGTTTGCTGGGCATTATACTGTCCAGTGGATAATAACAGCTTTATTACGACCGCTTATGACAAGGTATGTAATCAAACTTATACAGAAATATAATCCTACGGATATTCTCTCTTTTCATTTTTTACTTACACCTCATATTGTAACTGCAATAAAAAATGTAAACCCCAATATCCGATTTTCTGTTGTTATTACTGACCCTTTTACTGGTACTTCGGCTTGGTTTTTTGAGAGAAAAGCTCAGTGCGTTGTGTCTTCTGAACAGTTTAAAAACTTTGCTACGGATTCGTGTAAAATTCCAGATAATCAAATTTCTGTTTTACCATACTTAATACATAAAGAGTATCATGTTGCTCCAACACGTGAGAAAATATATTCACTTAAATATGAACATGAAATTCCCTTGGATAACAAAGTGTTATTAATTACTGGTGGTGGAGGCGGGCTTCCTAGCATTTCTCTTATAATAAAACAACTCGTAATGCTGAACCCAAATTATACGATTTTAGCTGTTTGTGGGTATGATTCAACATCGAAAAAATACTTACATCGCTTAGCGAACAAACATCCTAATCTTGATATTCGTATTATGGGCTTTATTTCTAATATGCATGAAATGATTCAACTTTGTGACTGTGCAATAATTAAAGCAGGACCTGCAACAGTTTTTGAAGCGTTATGTTCTAAAAAGCCTGTAATAATATCAACCTATCTTCGAAATCAAGAACTAGGAAATATGCGTTATGTAATAGACAATAAAGTAGGCTGGTATATTGAAAACCCAAAAAAAATAGCCCATTTTGCTCATGAACTTTTAAATAATTCCTTAGAACTACAAAAAGTTAAGAATAGTCTTGAGAGCTTGCATATTGATACAAATACTAAAAAAATTGCGGACTACTTTTTTTACAAATAAGTATTACTCAGGTCTTGAAGTTAAAACTGAAAAGTTTTTTACCTCTCGTTTTTCGAAGGCATCTTGTATTAAGTCCTCGCATTCTAACTCTTCATATAGTTTTTGAGCCTCTTTCATTGAAGCATGAATAATAGGGTGTTTTGGTGAAAAAAGAACGCAACAATCTTCGTATGGTAGGATAGATGTGTCATAGGTGCCAATTTGAACTGCTGTTTCAATAATTTCTTGCTTATCAAGACCTACCAAAGGTCTCAGTAAAGGGATGTTACAAGCACTTTCAGTTACAGCCATATTTTCTACCGTTTGGCTTGCTACTTGACCTAAACTTTCGCCTGTAATAAGACATTTCGCACCAAGTCTTTCAGCTAAAATACAAGCAACCTTCATCATGCACATTCTTAAAAGTAGTGTTGACCATTCTTCAGGACTCTTTTGTTTGATGCGCATTTGTACATCGGTAAATGGAATAATATTTATGTGCGTTTCCACACCATAACGGGCTAAAATTGCTGCTAAATCTTCTACTTTTTTTTGAGCTTCATCTGATGTGTATGGATATGCATGAAAATA
>CAYJHL010000208.1:0-3090 GCA_964369585.1 uncultured Treponemataceae bacterium
TAGAAATTGACAGAATGGGAAGAATTAATCTTTCATACATTGATGCGATAGAGGCAGAAAATAAGTAATTAATTACTAGTTACTAGTTACGAATTACACTTTAAAAAGAGGCTCGGTTGATTGTTTAATCTTCCGAGCTTTTTTTTTTGTGTTTTGGCATCTATTTTTTAGGAACCACAGATTACACAGATTTATGGGATTTCTACTAGATGCCACGCTAAAACATAGCACTATTTAAAAGTTGGTTACACCAAAAATATAATTTTTTTGATTTTTTTGGGTGTATATGCAATGGATTGTAAATACGTAAAAATAAAAATCTGTGTAATCTGCGTAATCTGTGGTTTAAAAATGACCAATCTTGGTGGCTTACGAATTTTTTTTTAGTTTTCCTAAAAATTTTTTTGTTTTAAACCTTGCGCTATGAAAAAAGTCGTGATACAATTTTATATAACAAAAATATAGGAGGATTTTCTATGGCTTTACTCGATAAGGTATTTAAAATCAGTGAACGCAACAGTTCTATTAAGGTAGAGGTATTAGGTGGTATTGTAACATTCGTTACTATGTCATATATTATCTTTGTTAATCCCGCAATTCTATCATCAACTGGAATGGATAAAAACGCACTCTTTACAGTTACCTGTATCGCTTCTGCTATTGGGACATTCCTTTCAGCATTTTTGGCAAACATGCCAATTGCACTAGCTCCCGCAATGGGACTAAATGCATTTTTTACCTACACATTGGTTGCTGGTCAAGGCGCTAGCTGGCAAGTTGCTCTCGGTGTAGTTTTCTTATCTGGTGTATTTTATCTAATTTTAACACTAACTGGAATTAGAAAACAAATTGCACGTGCAATTCCTAAAATTATTAGTACTGCAGCAACTGTAGGTATTGGACTATTTATTTGTCTTGTTGGTTTTAGAAATATGGGTCTTATTGTTGCAAATCCTGGAACATTAGTTGCTCTAGGCGATTTTACAGTACCTGTTATTTTATCATTAGTTGCACTTCTTTTAATGATCTTTTTTGATTATAAAAAAATTAAAGGTGGAATTTTATTTAGTATCCTTATAGTAACAGTTATTGGTTTTATTACAGGAAATGTAGAACTTCCAAAATCTGTTGTTTCTCTTCCTCCAAGTATAGAACCAATTGCATTTAAACTTGATATTATGGGAGCATTAAAATGGTCACTAGCTGGTGCAATTTTCTCTTTCCTCTTTATTGACCTCTTTAACTCACTTGCATTTGTTATTGCTTGTGCAAAAGAAATTGGTCTAGAAGATGAAGATGGAAACATTAAAAATCTTAACCAAATGCTTTATTCAGACTCAATTGGTACAACTCTTGGTGCTCTATTAGGAACAAGTACTATTTCTACCTTTAGTGAATCAACAGTTGGTATTACAATGGGAGCTAAAACTGGTCTTGCAGCGTTAGTTGTTGGTATTTTATTTTTACTAGCATTATTTTTTGCACCTATTGTAACAATAGTGCCACTTTTTATTGCTTCACCTGCTCTTGTTATGGTTGGTATTTATATGTTCCGTAACATTTCAAAAATTGATTTTTCTGACTTAAAAACTGCTGTGCCATGTTTTTTAACAATTTTACTTATGCCTTTAACATACAACATTGTTATTGGTTTAAGCTTTGGATTTGTTAGCTATATTATTATGCACGTAATTGCAGGCGAATTTAAGAAAATCCCAGTAATTCTTTGGATAATTGGTGTGCTTTCAGTTGTATTCCTTGTGATATAAATTGCACATTTGAAGGTGGTAGTTCTTGACTATCACCTTTTTTTATATCCGCAGATTACGCAGATTAATATGATTTCTACTATGTAAATCAAAAGAAGAATTTTTAAATAAATTAATGCATGATTTAATGTAAGATTTTTTTGATTTTTTATGGTAGCTGTAAATAGTTTTTAGTATGTAAGAGTAATAATCTGCGTAATCCCATTAATCTGCGGATGCGGATAAATCAATTGTGACAGTCCTTTCTATTGTAAACTATAGTATAATCTGCTATACTTGTTCTTACGCATGAAAGATCAACACAATAGTATAACAGAAACAATACTTAAAAATAATATTACACTCATTACTGAATCAATTGACACGGTTAAAACGGTTGCAATTGGCTTTTGGTTTCAATGTGGCTCAAGATATGAGAACAAAAATGAAAAAGGTATTAGTCATTTTGTTGAACATATGCTTTTTAAGGGAACAAAAGCACGCAGTGCATTTGATATAGCCTCAAGTTTTGATAAAATTGGTGGCTATGTAAATGCATTTACTGAAAGAGAGCAAGTATGTTTGCACTGCGTTGTACCAGCTATACATGCTCAATCTGCACTGGAAGTACTTTGCGATATGATTGAAAATTCAGTATTCAATGAAGAAGAAATTGAACGAGAACGAAAAGTAATTATAAGTGAAATTATCTCATCGCTTGATGATCCAGAAGAAACTGCATTAGATGCTTCAGTCGAAACAGTATGGCCAAACAATCCTATTTCGTCTTCAATACTTTCAACTAAAAAAGGTATCAAAAAAATTACTAGGCAGTCTCTCATAGATTGGTATTCGAAGTATTTTGTTCTGGGTCCTTTAATGGTAAGCATTTCGGGGAATGTTGGACAAACAAACTTACAAGAAACCCTAGAAAAACTTTCAATAAAAAAAGATTTGAAAGATCACTCGTACACTTTTTTACTTCCTAAGTGGAATAGGGGAACACATTTTATAGAAGCAGATTTTCAACAAGAGCAAATCTTTGCTCTGTATCCAGTCACTGTTCCTCTCTTATATATTGACTATTATGCGTTAGCAATTGTTAATGCTTTAGTAGGGGATACAATGAGTTCTAGGTTGTTTCAGTCTTTGCGCGAAAAAAGTGGTTCTTGTTACAGTGTGTATAGTTTTGTTTCAATGTATTCAGACTGTGCATATTGGTGTGCATATGCAAGTGCTTCTAAAAAGAATATTTTAACGGTCGTAAACTTACTTAGAAATGAACTTAAAAGTATTTTATCTGATGGATTTTCAGACGATGAAATACTTGCTGCAAAAGAAC
>CAYJHL010000209.1:0-3090 GCA_964369585.1 uncultured Treponemataceae bacterium
TTCAGTACGAAATGGCTTTTATGTACTATTATAATCCTCGAACGGGCACCCCCGCGTGTGATTTTCCTAACCAAGTTAACGTAGAAGTAAAAAAAGAACGTTTAGCAAAGCTTATTGATATGCAAAGGGCAATAATACATTCAATGTATGAACAAAGGCTTGGTAGAGTAGTGCGAGTTATTGCAGAAGGTTTTTCTAAAGACTCAAAGTTAGAACTTATTGGACGAACAGAAGAAGATGCCCACGTGGTCTTTAAGGCAGGCGAAGAGTGTATAGGTAGTTTTGTAAATGTTCGCCTTGATGAGTTGCACGGAAATACATTCCGTGGTACAATGGTTTAACGGGAGAATTATGCCGATGCCTTGGAAATTAATTTTATTTTTACTATGTCTTGTGCTTACAACCTTTTTTGTTGGCTTTAATCTTGATAATTCGTGCAACATAAATCTTGGTTTTAAAACATATGAAAATGTACCTGTGTTTTTGACGGTTCTTATTTCTTTTGCTGCGGGTGTAATTATTGCATTTTTATTTACACTTGGTATGCGCCTTTCGAGTGCCGACAAAAAATCACACCAGGCAAAAATAGAAAAGAAACTAAAAGCCGAAATAAAAAAAGAAACAGTACAACAATCAAACGGTGAAAAGTCTTCTCCTCCCGCTAGTGGTAAACCAATCAAAAAGATATCTTTTTTTGAAAAAAGGAAGAATATGTTGCTTACAAAAAAAACATCCACAAACAATACTCCTGCAATTGATGATACACAGACAATTAACTTAGATGATGATAAAGGTGTAAAATGATAAAAAAAATTATTTGCATATGCATAGTATTTTTTGCAGTTTTTTACGCCTATTCACAAAAGAGTGCCACTGATATTGTCGCAACGAGTGAATCAATTGATACAACTGTTTCAGAGTTAAAAAATATTGTTCAAAATGGCAAAAGTAACAATGAAAAATATGATGCTGCATTACTGCTAGCGCAAATACAAGAACAGTTTGGAGAATACACAGAAGCGAGCCTTTATTACACAACTGCTTCGAGTCTTATTGGAACACAAAGTGCCAAAGGACAGGATTTACTGCTTGGTGCCGTTAGATGTGCTCTTTTAATAGGAGATGTTTCGAGAGCAGATTTTTTATTGAGTACTGCATTAACATCAATTACTGACGCAAGCGCAAAAGCTAGAGCAAATCTGTATGCCGTGTGGAGTTGGATAATTAAAAGCGAAACAACTGATGAGCTACAAGGCCCTATTGCTGTACTGAAATCTTATCTGAGTCTTGAGAGTATGGAAAGTGTTCACCCTGCTTTGTTACTTACCTTATACCATTTAACAGACGAAAATAGCTGGTCTGAACAGTTACAAAAAGAATATCCTAACTCCCCAGAGAGTTCTATTGTAAAAGGGAATGCCCAATTACTTCCAACTCCTTTTTGGTTTTTATCAACAATAAAAGAATAGCTACCGAGTTATTTGCAATAACGTTATGTTTTGTGCAATACTTGGTACAACATGTGATGCTCCAATTCTAACTGGTGAAAAAACAACTTGTCTGCTTGTGGTTTCATTTTCTTCAATAACGCTTACCCGATAAAATCCATTGAACAAAGCAGATTCGTTCTGTGTGCTTTTAAATTGAATGAGCTGCTCTCCGTATACACTAAAAATGGTATACACTCCGTTCTCTTGGAAAGCATTATTTTTAACCGTATACGCAGAATTTGTAAAAGTTAGCGTATCTCCATTGTCAGTTTCCCATACTTTTTCTGTTGTTGTACGCAACGTGTTTGTTATATCCATAGCTGAAGCCTCTGTTGATGGTTCAGTTACTTGAACTCCAGTGCTATCTATTTGCTGCTTTTTATAATTACCATCCCATGTGGTATTTGGGGATGCAATCATTGTAAGGGCATCAGTAGATTTTACTCTAATTTCATCAACCGAAATAAGGGTAATATCTACTCTCCGTAGTAGTGCCGGAATGTTTCTATTTGTTACATAAATTAGTATACCATTGCGTCGTAAAATACTATTTTCCCATATGTATATTTCTGCTGTATCATCGTTTAAGAATGTAATAGCTTTATTTTCATAGTCAAATGAAATATATGGTGGTGGGTTTAATGGTGATGTTGAATGCATCCAAGTGTCGCTTAAAAAGGCCCCAAATGTTTTTTCTGTTCCATCTTGAATTTTTGCAAGCTCTTGTGCATTTATGTTTCGCCCTAGAATTCTTGTTTGTGAAACTTGTTCATATTGTAAACTTGTTTCATCCCAGTCGTACATTATTTGTAATTGATCTAATGAACCTTGAGGGGAGGATGGGTCTGAAGTATACACCCAAATAGGAAAACTATCTCCGTTTTCACTTGAAAAAGCATACGAACTGCTTCGAGTGTTTTGAGTTATGAATATTGTACCGTCTGCCCTAAAGTCTGCAATGAGTTTTAAGTTTACCGATGATGTTGTAGAAGTTGAAAGCCATGCTTGGAGTATAGCTTCGTTTGTTTGTGAGTATCCATTTATAATGAGAGAGTTTGTGTGCGTTCCTGTTATGTCGAGAACATCAATGGAAAATGTATTTGTTTGCTGAATTTGCGTTTGTAATTCGTATGATCGCTCATATGCAGCAAAAAGAGGATTGTAGACACCAATTACAACTTTAATAAAGTTACTTTCAGAGTTTTTAACTGCTACAATTTGGTCTGCATAATTATCTAAATTAAAATCGACAGGTAATACGGTTACGAGAACTTCATCAGGAAAAAGTGGTATGAGAACAGATATTTCTTCTCCGTCGGGCATTACATCAGATTGAGAATTGGCATTTTCTTCTGTATTAATTGCATTAGTAAAATTATTCGCTTGGATAACGGACTGAGAACTAGAAAAATCAAAATATTGTTGTGCAATTAAAAAAACAATTGCAAGACCAACTAAAATGAATAGAATTGAAGTTAATTTTTTCATACGCTAATACTATACACTGTTATGGCCTTTTTAACAAGTATACTAAATACATTTCAAGCTTGAAAACTGCGTTAGGGGGCGAAGCGATATCCTTTTTAGCCTTGCTAAAAAG
>CAYJHL010000210.1:0-3064 GCA_964369585.1 uncultured Treponemataceae bacterium
ACAATAGACGGAAATGGTATAACAAATATATATAATTCATCATTCCTCAATAATTATCATTTTTCAAGTAATGCTAACGATTATAGCAGTGCTATTACAGGTAGGGGTACGGTAAACATCATAGCAGATAATGGAGTAAGTTTAATTTCTGGAAATGTTTCAAATGGAAAATCTGCAGGGCTTTTTGTACGCCCAGATGCTGAAATAAACCTATTTGCGGGTTCTAGCGGTGGAACAACTGGCACGCTTGTTATTAACGACTCCATTGGCATTATGTCTGGCGGTAACTTACATATCAATAAAAATAATAGCCTTGGTTTTGCAACTGATGGTGTTATTGAAATAAATGACACTATTAAACACTTGGATGGTTCCATTAATAGTATTTTTTCAGTTAATCTATACCATGGAATGCTAAAGTTTGGTTCTGCAACCGTAAACTATGATACAGATGGTGATGGTCTGGGAGATGGAAATGTAACAAGTGATGGGAGTATTTCTGATAAAGTAACCTTTAATGTATATGGTGGAAAAGTTAGTACTGCTAATGGAGAAATTAGAAATACTAATCTCGGAAATCTTAACTTGTTTTCTGATGCGCTCTATGATCTTGATGTGGATTTAATTAATGAAGTTTCTGATATTCCAACTGCCACTTCATTTAATTCAAATGGAAATAGTTTTTTAATTGATACTATCTACCTTTTTGGAGATACTGATAAAGCCTATACAGAAGTATTAGTAAGTGATGGAAGCATCGATGTTTCACTTGGTGATGAAACGGTAGCCGCCTATACACCAATGTACCGCTATGATTTAGGAGATGAAAAGTTAGATTCTGAAGGAGTGTTGTCATTTACAAAAGATCTTTCAACGTACAAAGGATATAATCCATCGCTTTATGCTTCAACTATTACATTACTTGCTGGCAATATGTATACGAATACTTCAAGCTTTAATAAAGTATTATCTAAGCGTACAGTCTTACCAACTTCGTTTCAAATAAAAACACAACCGTATTTTTCAATAGAACGCCTACAAATACAAGATGGTTATGAAGTGGAAAATATGCTATTTGGAAATATTGCTTTATTACATATCACACCAGATTTTTCACTGTCTTTTGCGTATGCAGGTTCGCAGCAAAAGTATGAAAAAACTTTAGCTTTACAAAATGGTGGACACCTTTCTGCCATATATTATTCTAATCTAGGTAGTTTTTTTATTAACTCAATGATTAATGTTTCAGGTAGTTATTCTAGCGCCTCAACTTTTTTCGGTGCGGAACATTTTCCTCTAGCAACAGCATCTTTTGCTGCAAACCTCGGCTATACGTTCTCTTTGGGACAGCATAGTCTTTCTATAGAGCCAAGTGTGTTAGCTTCGTATTCATTTTCAAAAATTTTTGACTACCAAAATGCTAGTGGCTTTAATATTACTGTTGATGGTGTTCACAGTACTTCGATTATTCCTACAGTATTAGTCACAAAAAAAATTACTAACTCAATTGATATTTTTGCAAGTATTAAAGGCTCCTTTACCTTTTTGCAAGATATTCAAGTAATGGTCGAAAACCAAGTGTTGCCAAGTATGTCTTTGTCTCCACATATTGAGTATACTGTGGGTATAAAAAATGCAATAGATTCATCTCTTCAGATGGATGTTTCATGTACCGGTTATGCACTTTCTCGCTTTGGTGTAGAGTTTGATATGAGCATAGCGTATTCTTTCTAAGTGCTCTAGTTGTTTTTTTTATTACATTATACTATACTAATAATACAATGTTTAATAGTCTTACAGGAATAATAACAGCAAAACTACCTCAAACCGTATTTTTACAAGTAGGTGGGGTGGAATGGGATCTCATGGTTCCAGATACTGCTCTCGATGCACTTCCTAATGTCGGAGATGAAGCAAAAATTTACTCATGGCTGTATCATAAAGAAGATTCAATGCGCGTATTTGGCTTTTCAAGTTTAACAGAACGATCAGTGTTTATCGATTTAATGAAAGTTGATGGAGTAGGCCCAAAAGCTGCGATAAAAATTTTATCGTCAATTACAGCAAACGAACTAGTTGAAACCTTAAACACTGACGACATGGCTCGCCTAGAGACTATTTCTGGTATTGGTAAAAAAACTGCACAAAAAATGATGCTAGCGCTAAAAGGTAAACTTCACCTAGATGATGGTAGTCCTTCCAGTAAAAATTCCTCGAAAGCAAGTGTATCTTCTCCTTGGGATGATGTTGTAATGGCACTTGTAAATATGGGCTACGAAAAAAAACAATGCGAACAAACTATTTCTAAGTTACTCGATGATTTAAAAACTGATGAAGATTTTAATGCGAAAAATAGGCAAGGGCAAGAAGAAGTTCTCTTCCGCCGCGCAATAGTAGACTTAATATAATTAATAATTAATAATGCATAATTAACAATTAGGAATAAAAACGTGAAAACACAATACCTTGGAAAACAAAAAAAACTTCTAAATCCTACACACCGAAATCCTATTAATCTGTGCAATCTGTGGATAAAAAATAAAAGAAACATACTAGGAATACTCCATGGATAACATAGTACGCCCTGATAGCGTTTTGCAAGAAGATGAAAATGACTTTAACTTACGCCCGCAGTTTCTCAATGAATTTCTTGGCCAAAAAAAAATAAAAGAAAACCTTCATGTTTTTATTGAAGCTGCAAAAACTCGAAACGAAAGTTTAGATCACCTCTTTTTAATTGGGCCTCCAGGGCTTGGAAAAACAACCCTTGCTCAAATTACCGCACACGAACTTGGCGCAGACTTTAAAGTAACTTCAGCCCCTGCACTTGATAAGCCAAAAGACTTAGCAGGGATTTTATCGACCGTTACAGAAAAAACAGTATTCTTTATAGATGAAATACACCGATTAAAGCCTGCAATTGAAGAAATGCTTTACATTGCAATGGAAGACTACGAGCTTGACTGGATAATTGGTCAAGGTGTTGCTGCACGCACGGTAAGAATTCCTATTCCAAAGTTTACCTTAGTTGGAGCAACAACAAAGGCAGGTATGGTATCAAGCC
>CAYJHL010000211.1:0-3045 GCA_964369585.1 uncultured Treponemataceae bacterium
AATATTTATAGATATGTTACTGAGTCTACATTTGATGCATATCTTTGGCAAACCTTAGAGAATAAACAGAAATTCATATCGCAAATAATGACTTCAAAATCTCCAGTTCGTGCCTGTGATGATTTAGATGAGTCTGCATTATCATTTGCTGAAATCAAAGCACTTTGTGCAGGTAATCCAAAGATTAAGTTGAAAATGGATCTAGATATTGATGTTGCAAAACTTAAGTTATTAAAGGCAAATCATCAAAGTACAAAATATATGTTAGAAGATAAAATCCTAAAATATTTTCCGGAAAATATTAAGGCGAGTGAGGGCTATGTTAAAGGTTTTGAAAGAGACTTAATCACTCTTGCAGATAATACACCAAAGGAAGATGAATTTATGCCAATGTTAATTAAAGGTGATACTCTTATAGACAAGGATAATGCAGGTGCAGCGATTCTAGCTTGTATAAAAGAACTAAAAGGCAAAGATCCAGTTGAGATTGGTACATATCGTGATTTTAAAATGTATCTTAGCTTTGATAGTTTTAGCAATGAACACAAGCTAACTTTAAAAGGTGCTATGAGTCACGTAGCTACGCTAGGAAGCGATTTGAGGGGCAACCTGATACGTATTGACAATGCCTTAAATATGATGCCTACAAGGCTTAAATCAGCGCAGGAACAGTTAGAGAACTTTAAAAATCAAAAGGCAAATGCAGAGGTTGAAGTATTAAAACCATTTCCACAGGAGGAAGAGTTGCTAGAAAAAACAAAACGACTTACTGAGCTTGATATTGAACTAAATCTTGCTAATAATTCAGAAAGCAGCCTTGAGGATAATGAGCCTGAAAAGCTTGAGGTGATTGAAAAATCTTCAAGGCCATCTGTGTTAGAAGGCCTTAAATCGATACCAAAACAAAAGAATGAGATTAAAGAAAAAAAAGACAGACAGGAGGAACGATAATGGCAAAAAGACTTAGAAATATTCGCTTGCAGTGCCGAGTTACAGAAGAAGAAAAAAAGTTAGTAGAGCGTAATATGAATGTTCTTGGAACAAAAAACCTTGAAGCATATCTCCGTAAAATGGCGATTGATGGTTATATTATTCAGCTAGATACTACAGATATACGAGAGCTCGTAAAAGTGCTTAGAATAACATCCAATAGTTTAAATCAGATTGCGAAGAGAGCTAATGAGACAGGGAATGTTTATCGTGATGATATTGAAGCTTTAGAAAAGAGTTATGCGAAAATGTGGGGAGCTGCTGAAGAAATAATGTTAAGGCTTGCGAGTATTTAACTTCGTCCCAAATTGAGACAAAGTTAAATAGAATGCCTAAGCAATTTGAAGAAAACAAAATATAGGTATTTTATTTGTATTCAAAATTTGACACCCTCGACTCAAAAATAAACTTAGGTATAATAAAAATAGAAATATGAAATTTGATATGTGAGGTGTAAAAATGATTAAATTTATGAGAGCCGTACTTAAAGTTATTCTTGCCCCGTTTATTATACTTTTCGGTTTTGGGATATTTTTATTCGAAAAAATCTTTGGGCTGATAGCAGGGGTTTCTATCATTTTATCTATTATATTTGCTATATTCGGTGTGTGGTTCATCTTTGATCCAGTTTACAATTGGTCGGCGATTCCTACTCTTATAGTTGCCTTTTTATTGTCTCCGTTAGGGATACCACTAATAGGAGGAATACTAATAGTAACTGCAGAAAATTTAAGAAATTGGTTAAAGCTTATATAAACAAATAAATTAGTTGGTATAAGAGGTGGTAGTATAAATTGCTACTGCCTCTTATTTTTTTTAGTAAGGAGGAGGCTATGGCGGTTACAAGACTAATAGCAATGCACCAAAATAAAGGCAAGAGTATAGCGCAATGTCTTGGTGATAGGCTTAATTATGGAAAAAACAATGAAAAAACAAATGATGGTAAACTTATATCTGCTTATGAGTGCAATCCTGAAGTAGCGCAAGGTGAATTTATGCTTGCCAAAAGAAGATATGATGATATTACTGGGAGAAAACAAAGGAGCAATGTAATAGCATATCAGCTAAGACAGAGTTTCAAGCCTGATGAAATTACACCTGAACTTGCAAATAAAATTGGCTATGAGTTAGCACTGAGATTTACTAAAGGCAATCATGCATTTATAGTTTGTACTCATATTGACAAATCACATATTCATAATCATATATATTTCAATTCTACTTCGATTGATTGCACAAAAAAATTTAGAGATTTTCTTGGAAGTGGTAGAGCTCTTGCAAAAGTTTCAGATATTATTTGTCTTGAAAATGGGTTATCTATTATAGAAAGCCCTAAGAGAACTAAAGGGCACTATGGAAAATGGCTTGGCGATAATAAGCAACTTAGTCATAGTGATAAACTTCGAACTGCCATAGATGAAGCACTAACTAATAAGCCGAACTCTATTGAAGCGCTGTATGAATCTATAATGGAAGTTGGATATGAAATTAAGCGAGGAAAAAACATTAGCTTTAAGAGTAAAGAACAGAAAAAATTTATTCGTTTAAAATCCCTTGGTGAAGAATATTCTGAAGAATTTTTAGAAAATATTATTAAGGGCAAGGTTAAAATGGTAGCTTCAAGATCTGTACACTCACAGAAAAAAGTGGATTGGCTTATAGATATTCAGAAGAAACTAGATGAAGGTAAAGGCGGTGGGTATGAGCACTTTGCAAAAATTCATAATGCAAAACAAAGAGCGAAAACTCTGTATTACTTACGGGAAAACAATCTGAAAAATTATGAAGAACTAGAACAAAGAACAGATACAACCACCACTCGTTTCAATAAATTAAGCAACGAAATAAAAGCTGATGAAAAACGCATGGCCGAGATTAAAGTTTTGCAAACGCATATAAGAAATTATCATAAAACTAAAGATATCTATGTAGCATATCGTAATGCAGGTTATTCTAAAAAATTCTATGCTGAAAACGAGAGCGAGCTTATAATTCACAAAGCTGCAAAGAATGCTTTTGATGAACTTGGTGTGAAAAAATTACCAACTTTAAAGG
>CAYJHL010000212.1:0-3037 GCA_964369585.1 uncultured Treponemataceae bacterium
GGTCCATTCCCTGCTCTACTGCCATTTGCACCTCGGCAAATGTAAGTGGCCAAGTTTTATTGTTATGTGCTTCAAATATGCAATCTGCTTTCATATAATCCATATGTGCATTTCCTCTCTTTCCACTAGTAAATCCATTATTTCTACCCTTTAGTATACTCTTTTTTTATCTACAATAAAACAATAATCGGAGGTAAGTATTACACCCCCTCCGATTAAAGTTCTTTATTTAGTTTTAATGGCCTAAACCAGTAATTTAATTATTTTCTTTTTTTCTATAAATAGCTACACCTACTCCAGCTAAAGATATAATCATAAGACCTACTAAAAGTGCTACATTGGTATTATCACCTGTTTGTGGAGCATCTGTTGGAACCGATTCTGGTGTTGTTTCACCAGTTGCTACAACTTGTAAGTTTAAATCAACCATCTCAGTTTCTAACATTGCTGTGAAAGTATGTGTCCCCACTGGTAAAGTACTCACATAGCCACCTTTTAGAGTAACTATTATTGATCCACTTGCAGTAGTGTAGTTTACAGGGTCCACTAATTCTCCCATTAGCCTTAATTCACCAAACTCCATTAAGTCTTTTCCCTCTATTGTAAATGCAACGTCCTTATTTTCACCCTTTGTCGCACTTTGAGTATATGAAAGAGCCGGTGCTTTTTCAGTTGTCAATACTAGTGGAGCAGATTCAGAAGAAGTTTTGTGTGTATCAGTTTCTTTAGCTCTTGTTGTAACTTCATACTTAGTTTCTGGGGTAAGCCCTGCAAAAGTTCCGCTAGCTTGCCACTCTCCACCATTAATCCTATATTCTTGACCTGGTTCTGTACTTACTATAATTGCATTGTGCATTACAAGATCTTGAGATGGAGCAGCTGGACTTGCTTTCTCAGCTTTTTCAACTATTACTGCTGGGCTTGTGATTGTTCCTGATTTATCACTTGCACCATTTGCAGTAATTTCAAAAGTGATACTCGCGCCTATATCATCTTTTGTAAGAGCGTATTCATTACTTGTTGCTCCAGCAATATCTACCCCATTACGCTTCCATTGCTGAGAAATATTAGCTAGATCATTAAGGCTATATCCCACTCCTCGAAGGTTCTCCCCATACTGAGGTGTTCCTTGAATTTCTACTGTTCCGGTTAGTGCCTCTAACGATATCAGATTCTCTAGTGCAGTTGCATACAATGCATGTCCATCAGCATTTGGGTGGAAGTCGAGGTTTGATGTGTCTGTGGCATTTGTAACTGTACCAGGTGTAATATTTGCAGCATTAAAATCACCATGAATATCTATTACTTTACAGCCCGCCAAGCTACTTATGGCACTATTAAAATCACTTAATCCGCTTTCGAAGAAATCACCAACCAAGAAAATACCTTTATATGGGTTATATTGATTTGTCACATATATTTTTACGTTTGGGTTTTTACCTCGGATATAGTCAACCATAGCTTGAATGTCATTTTTCACTTCAGCAGATTTGGCTTGAAAGCCAGTTTGAGTCTCTCCAGTATATCCATTAAAAATAACCGCCCCTGCAGAGTTCAGCACTGCAGCTTTCATATCACCGTCTGGGCCTGCCAATATTCCTGCCACTTGACTTGCCTCTATGTGACCAGTTGAATCTGCTATAGTTGCATTATAACTCGTCGCAACTAACCCATAAAACACAGCCATTAGGTCATTACCTCCTATGGTAATTGTAATATAGTCAGCATCTATGATATCTGCATCATATTCCCCATTAGTGACCATTTTTGTTTCTAGCTGGGCTGCAGTTTGTCCTGATATTCCGTGATTTGTAGCTTCAACTCCAGTTTGCCCACCTAGCAACGTAACAAAATTTTCCTCACCCGCATTAAGCCCGTAACCTGCTGGAATACTGTCCCCAAATGCTACATAGCTCTCATCGTCTGCCGCAAAGACATTTTGCGGTACTACGCTAAACAATATGGTGAAAGAAAGGGCTATTGATAATAGTTTTGTGATTTTCTTTTTCATAAATCCTCCTTAGATCTTTTCTCTTTACTATTTTCTTATTATATTATAATTAAATTTTATTACAATAGCATAACTAAAATATTACAAAAACGAAAGGTTCAAAACTAGCATGTCTGTTAAATGTTTTCTTATATAAATGTAAGAAATTAAGTTATTTATTTTCATTCAATAAAAATATTTCTATTATTGTAAATATATACCTTATATTTGCAAAGTACTACTAATCCTTATCTATGGAAGCAAAAGAAAACTCTATTCCAAGTCTCAAAGCCTTAAAGAATAGAGTTTGTATTATTTATTAATTTGTGTTACACATGTTATAGTTTTATGCTAACTTTTATTTTTCTGTTTTTCTTCTATAAATAGCTACACCTACTCCAGCTAAAGATACCATCATTAGGCCTAGTAAAAGTGTTACATTTGTATTATCTCCTGTATCTGGAACTTGAGTTGGAACCGATTCTGGTGTTGGTGTCGACTCTGGTGTTGGTGATTGTATAACTTCAAAACTCATATTTGCACTTCCCAGTGCAAATCCTGCTACAAGTTCATAATTGCCCACTGCTAAAGTCTTTACAAAATCACCATTTAGCGTGATAATGGTTGAACCTTCTTCTATCTTATAGTTCTCAATTTGAATCATTTCACCATCTAAAGTTAAGTAAAAAAACTCATTGTACGGTCCATCAACCTTAAAAATAATTTCTTTTTCTGCCCCTACTACAATTTTTTGATTATTGCCTTCAAGAACATTATAGATTTCTTGTTGCCTTCCAAAAATAAAATCAGTTTCATCCCATTTTGATTCTTCCATACCTATAACCGCAGCTTTATCAGGCAAGTAACATTCATTTACATTAAGATATAATAATGCTGGGTTTTTGCTTACATCTAATGAGGTTATTCCAATTCTTGAAGCAGAAAGTCTTGCAAGTGCTGGATTTTCACTTACATCTAACTCTGTTATACTTGTATTTGAAACAATTAACTCTTCAAGTTCTGGGTTATTACTTACGTCTAATGAGG
>CAYJHL010000213.1:0-3032 GCA_964369585.1 uncultured Treponemataceae bacterium
CACAGCGTTCTGCTTCTTTAGCAATTGTTTGCTGTGCTTGTTTTTTTGTACCAACGAAAAGAACTGATTTTCCTTGTGTTGTTACTTTGCGAACTGCTTCATAGGCATCTTTAATTGAAGCCATTGTTTTTTGCAGATCAATAATGTGAATCCCGTTTCTTTCTGCGAAGATGTATTTCTTCATACGTGGATCCCAGCGCTTGATTTGGTGACCAAAATGTACACCTGATTCAAGCAGACTCTTCATGGTTACTACTGCCATGATTTCTCCTTCATCGAACAAAGATTTTATAAAAATCTTTATCCCCTTACTCTGTGTCTCGTCAAGTCATACGACTTGCGGAAGATTCATGTTATAGTTGTTCAAACAGAACGCTTATAACAGGGTATAATTACGTAAAATCATATTTATACGACTCTAATATACAACAAAAATCAAATAATGGCAAGCCCATTACTGAACTTTGTGTACCTTCGATATTCGAAATAAATCTTTGAAAATTTCCTTGAATTTTATAACCACCAGCGGCATCAATATATTCTTTTTTTGAGATATACCAATCTATATCACGTTCTGATAGTAATGAAACGTGCACGTAATTCTTGTTTATTGCTGTTTTAATTTCATTTGTTTTTCTGTTTAAACAAGCAATTGATGTTTCTACAATATGTGTATCATTTGAAAGCCGGCGCAAAAAATCCTTAGCTTCTGCTTCAGATTTAGGCTTACCCATTATATTTTTGTTGTGTATTATTATTGTATCTACACCAACTACAATTTGTGCGTCTGTATATTTTCCTTCAAGAAGCGGCAACACCGAAAAAAGTTTTTCACGGGCAAAATATTCACTTACTGAACAGTTTTTAGGAATAGGGGAGTTTTCTTCATCAAATGTAGGCGGTATTGTGTATAAGGGAATACCCAATAGTTCTAGCAATTCTTTTCTTCTAGGTGATGTTGATGCTAATATTATAGGTTCCATTTAGTCCTTTTTGCATAAAAAAACCGCAAGACAACTTGCGGCTTTTCTATGCTTAGTTATTTTTTATATTCATTAAAATAGCTTGTGCTTTTTGTCTAACTGGAATTACATAATTGTAATTAGTAGCTATTGATGTAATTGTTTCTACAAGCTCTCCTGGATTCTCTACAGTTGGATATAATTTTTCAAAAGAATCAAGAATTGAATTTGCAAGACTATCTGTTGGATTCAGGATTGCAAATCTTCTGTGTATAAGTGCAATTTGATTAATTACATCGTCTCTTTCATTAATTCCAATTTCACCTAGTGAATAGATTGCGGCAGAAAGTACCATAGGTTCATTTTCTTCCCGAACAAGATCTAATAGAACTTCTTTAGATTCTTCAGTTGGAATATCGGCGAGCATTAATGCTGCTTGTCTTCTAACTTCTGTATAGTTATTGCTAAGACGGCCAGCCGTTCTTGATTCAGTGAATACACCTTCACCGGCTAGGCTGTGTAATGCGGCTTCAATTGCTGGTGATGATCTTCCACCATCTAAAGCTTCCTGAATATACTGCAATGTTAAAAGCTTTGCTTCATAATTTTCTGATGCAGCCATTTCGGAAATAATCATATCTTCATTTGTTTCCAAGTAAACAGATTCAACTGAACTTTGTTGTCTTTCTTCTTGTCCAAAAACAGGACAAAGCAACAATACCAGTGAAATTACAATAAATACTGTTTTAGTAATTTTCATACATACTCCTATTGTTAGGTTTATTAGACCTTTATTATATAATCGGCGAATATTTTTAAAAACTATACAAAAATTATAGTCTTGGTAAGGTTACCAACCATTTTCCATTTTCTTTCACAAAATCGTAATAGATAATGTCAGTGTTTCCATCAACTTGTACTGCTTTTACTGCAGTTGGAGAATTATATCTTATTTCAGTTACATCGCGACCAATTCTTGAAGGTATAAACATATACGTAAAGTATTGTGGTAAATCTCTAAGTACTACATTATCACCTGGAAGCTTTGTTGACAATATTTGAAGATTCATTTTGTTGCTCCAATATGAAATTGAGCTTGGGGTAAGATATTCTCTCCACATTTGGTAGTCTCTAGTTTGCATGCTCTCATCAAGTTTTTCGATAATTGCTAAAATTTCGTTTTTGTCAGAAATAAAAATATCATATGATATTTCACCTTCTAATCCAGCAACAGAACGTGAGTATTCTAAGTCAGCATCGTCTAAAAGTACAACTTCACCTTCATCAACGAGTTGAACACCATCAATGGTTTCAACGCTTGCCTTATCATCTGATACAGCAGGTACATCTGCAGATTGACACGACATTCCAATAAATACGAAAATAACAAGTAAAATATATAGTAAATGTTTCATGCACATATTATACCCCTATTGTTTATCCTTGTCAAATAGTATATAGTTAAAAACATGATAAAAGCGTTATTTGCAGGTTCTTTTGACCCTCCAACTTTTGGTCATCTCAATGTAATTGAACGGTGTGCTCGGCTATTTTCACATCTTGATATTGTATTGGGTGTAAACAAATCAAAAAAATATTTGTTTTCTGATGAAGAAAGATTATTTATGGTAAAAGAGTTAACAAAGCACTTAGACAATACTGAGGTACATCTACATTCTGGGTTAACGGTCGATATGTGTAAAAAATTACAAACTAATATTATAGTCAGAGGTGTAAGAAATATCTCAGATTTTTCATTTGAATTTGATACGAGCTTAATTAATAAAACCCTAAATGCTGAAATTGAAACATTATTTTTGCCTACAGATCCACACTTATTTGTTGTGAAGTCTAGTACAGTTAAGGAAATTGTATCAATGGGAGGCGATGCTTCGAGCATGGTTGCTCCATTAGTTGAAAAAATGTTAAGAGATAAATTACTTTATACTTGACAAAAATCAAAAATATGTTATAATGACTTGACACTGTCAGTTATTATATGCTATACTTCCAAACAGTCACATAGTATAAGAGAGGTTATAGATATGGCAGTACCAAGAGCGAAAACAT
>CAYJHL010000214.1:0-3003 GCA_964369585.1 uncultured Treponemataceae bacterium
GCAATTAATACTGTTAAGAGTTTTTTCATTTAATAAAACCCTCCTCGTTTTTTTTAACTTGTGCAAAAGCAACGCTTTTTTTGTGCACAAATATCATTTGCTGTAATTGTAGCATGAGATATTTTGGCTGTCAAGTTTTTTTAAGCTTAATTTAAGAATTTTTTAAGAATTTCGTTATATTTTCGACACATTTTACAAAAAATGTCAAAAGTACAACAAAATAACAACATTTGTTTAATTTTTAAGATGTTAAAGTTTGCTTTGTTTACTACTAGAATTACTGCATCAAGGTATCCACAGATTACACAGCCTCTAATCTGTTGTTTCTTCATTATTAGGGAATAATCACCTTGACCTTTCATCATTTCTGAAGTACACTTATAAAAAATACAATTTTGGAGATTTACATGAACGGATTTACAGCGATAGAACCAAAAAATATTACAGAAAACAACATAAAAATGATTGGCGATAAATGGATGCTTGTTACTGCTGGAAGTGTATCTTCAGCAGAAGAAAAAACATGGAACACCATGACTGCAAGCTGGGGTGGACTAGGTTATTTATGGAATAAACCCGTAGCCTTTGTGTTTGTTAGAACAGAGCGTTACACGTATGAGTTTACTGAGCAAAACGACACTATGACACTTTCATTTTTTGAAAACGAATATAAAAAAGCATTAACCTTCTGTGGCACAAAGTCTGGAAGGGAATGCGACAAAGCAAAAGAAACAGGTCTTACGCCGATTCAAACTGAAAACGGCAGTGTAGCATTTGAACAAGCAAGTACAATACTAGAGTGTAAAAAGTTGTATATTGATATGTTAGGTGAAAAAGGCTTTTTAGACCCATCTATTCTCGACAAATGGTACAAAGAGGAAGGAATGCACCGTCTATACATTTGCGAAATTACAAAGGCATGGGTAAAATAGGCTATGAGCACTTATAAGCCGTCAATTAGCGCCCTTTTTACAGACTTTTACGAATTAACAATGGCTCAAGGTTTTTGGAAAAAAAACATGAATCATCAGTGCGTATTTGATATGTTTTTTAGGCGCAATCCCTTTGACGGTGGCTTTGCTGTATTTGCGGGCATTGAAACTCTTTTAGACTCACTTGAAACATTTCGCTTCTCAGAAGAGGACATACTTTTTTTGAAGTCGCTTGGTAAATTTGAGCAAGGTTTTTTAAATTATTTACGCGATTTTTCTTTTTCTGGAAGCGTGTATGCTATGGAAGAAGGCTCTATTGTTTTTCCAAATGAACCGTTGGTGCGAATACATGCAAGTTTAATCGAAGCCCAAATTATTGAAGGATTGGTGTTAAATCAACTTAATTTTCAAAGCCTTATAGCTACAAAGGCCTTACGCATGGTTATTGCTTCAAAAGGTGCACATATTATGGAGTTTGGTCTTAGACGTGCGCAAGGTTACGATGGCTCGATGAGCGCTTCAAGAGCGGCCTTTATTGGTGGTGCATCGAGCACGAGCAATACATTAGCAGGAAAAGAGTTTGGCATACCTGTTATTGGTACTATGGCACATTCTTGGATTATGTCCTTTGAAACAGAACTTGAAGCTTTTGAAGCATACGCCGAAATGTACCCAGATTCTTGCACCTTTTTACTTGATACACACAATACCCTAAAATCAGGCGTAAAAAATGCCATTATTGCAGGTAAAAAGCTTGCAAAAAAAGGACAGACCTTTGGCGTTAGGCTCGATTCAGGTGATATGCAATATCTTTCAACCGAAGTGAGAAAAGAATTAAATAAAGCTGGATTAAAAAATACTACCATTTCTGTCTCAAACGACTTAACAGAAGAAATAATTGAAACACTTGTTTCACAAAACGTTCCAATTGATATTTGGGGAGTAGGAACCAATATGGTTACTGGCGGGAAAGACTCTTCTTTTACAGGCGTATATAAACTTGCTTCAAGGCATGACGCAAAAAGTAATAGCTTAATCGCAACTATGAAATTTTCAGATAATCCTGCCAAAACAACTAACCCAGGCGTAAAAAATGTATGGCGGCTGTATGATAAAGACGGAATGTTCCAAGCAGATGTACTTGCCCTTACTGATGAAATCATTGAAGAAAAAAAAGAAAACCGTTACTATCACCCTGCAATAGATTATCGACAGTTTAGCTTTAAGCCTGCTAAGGTTGAAATGCTATTAGTAAAACGAATTGAAAATGGAAAACGCACCCGTAAAAGGCTAAGTGAAAAAGAGCAGCTTATTAAAAGTAGAAAGCGTGTAAAAAGCCATCTAAAATGCTTAGATTCAACATTTCAGCGAATTTTGAACCCGCACATTTATAAGGTTTCAATGACAGAAAAATTAAAAGATTTAAAATTAGAAATTATTCAAGACAATTTGAATAACACTTAATGCACATTAGAAAGCGAACATACCTCTTTTTCACTTAAGCCAGTAATATTAGAAATCTCAGCAAGCTCCATTTTAGTACTCAACAATTTTTTTGCAACTTCATAAGCTTTTTTTTGTACACCTTGTTCAATTCCTTGTGCAATACCTTGCTCGATACCCTTTTCTATACCTTGTTTTAGGCCTTTTTCCATTCCTTGTGCTAAACCGTCCTCAATTGCTCTATCTACTGCAGTTAAACGCCCTATTTCATCAAAGTACCAAATAAGCCTTTCGGTGTATTCCTGAGCATGTTCAGGGTTACGACTTAACTCTTGGATTTTTTCATAAGCGCGTTGCAAGTGAGGATATTTTTCTACTACATCTACTGCTTCCATCTTCTTCTCTACCTTTAAAAATTGTAACCAACTAAGTAGCCTATGGTGTTTGCTATCCACAGCTTCATTATTTGGTACTTTTGGTAATTCAAGTGTTACTATTTCCAGTTTATCTGAAAATAAGGATCCTGTTTTTGAATCATAGAAATGGTATACATTCTTATACTCCATACTATCATGGATAAGTTCATAATTCAAGACCAGAATGGAGATTGTTTTCGAAATAGTACTAT
>CAYJHL010000215.1:0-3000 GCA_964369585.1 uncultured Treponemataceae bacterium
CCTTCTACTTTTTTTGCAATGTTAATAATTCCCGCTGCTTGAAAACCTGTTATGTCCTTTGAAATGTTTGCAATTCCACCAAGTTGAGTTCCTGAAACAGTAGCCGCGATATTAACTATTCCGGCACCTTGAAAGCCTTTTGTGTCGTTAGCTATATTTGCAATTCCTGCAAACTGTGCAGCCCCTCTAGCTTTTCCAGAATAGTTAAAAAGACCTGCAAATTGAACTCCGCTTGTATACCCAAAGTTCATATTATAAAGACTTCCCATTTCTAGAATTGTGTTTGCATAACTATAACCGCCGAGGACATTTAGAGATACGGCATTTGTGTACAGGTGAGACTCCATACCGTTCGTTCCTATCGGTGTAATAAAACTAAATTGAAAAGGACTTTCTTTTTCTTGTGCCCAAACACTACTTGCTAATAAAATAATAAGAGCAAGACCAATAACTTTTTTCATTTTTTCTCCTTGCATAAACATATATATGATTTTGTTATTTTGTATATGTTTTGCATATAATGTAGCTTTGTAGTATATCATAATAGTGATACTCTTGCAAGTAACACTATTATCACTTTTGCTCCTGTATCGGAAGATCAGTATTATGCATCTGCAGTAATATTAGAATCTATATGAAAGCCCAGCCATAATACCTACCCACATTCGAAGGCTTGTTGCAGTGCTATCATTTTCCCACATTATCCATGGTGATAGAGATGGGTAAAAGTTACCTTTGCTGTCTTTTGCCTGTGAAATACTTATGTTTAGTGTAGGGCCTACAAAAATGTTAAGGCCTCCGATAAGTGTTTTAGATGTGAGCAGTTTTACTTGTGTAAGCATATGAAGTGAATTTGTAAATTTTGAATTTTCTGTAAATTGATAAGCAACAGCTTCAATTTGGTTTGCCCAACCATGGTTCCAATTTAATTGAGATCCAAACCCCAATCCTGGTGCAAACTCAATGGTATCTCCTAAGAAATTTGCTCCTATGGAAAAAATAGTATAAAAAGAATCTACACCTAATTTGAAGTTGACTATTGTATTAAGGGTCTCAGAAGCCGAAATTTCAATTTCTTTTTTTCCACCTTTTTTCACAATGCTAATTAGACCGATGGGTACTCCCTCTATTTCTTCAGCATAGTTGATAAAACCTATTTGTGTCCCCTTTACTTTTTTTGCTAAATTGAGAATCGTTGCTAATTGCATACCAGTAATATCTGTAGCTTGGTTTGTTACTGTTGCTACTTGAACTCCTTTTCCAACTCCTGCGGTATTCGAAAAAAGGGCAAATTGGCCACCAATAAAAGATCCTGCAAAATTTTCTACTGCAAAAAATTGTGCACCCTCTAATTCGTCTGCAAAGTTTAAGCTTGTGCTAAATTGTATACCCTTAGACTTTCCAGCACTCATATTTGCCAGTGAACTTAATTGTGCTCCTGTAAATGACTGCGTTATATTAAGCAATGAAGCTACTTGAAGCCCCGTTAGTTCTACAGAAATATTTCCGAATCCTGCAAGCTGTACGCCATTAGTTGTATCCGTAATATTTGCAAATCCAGCTAGTTGTGCATGAGATGTTCCTTCAAAAGATAGGTTGCTCAACCCTGCAAATTGGAATGCGTTTTTTGCTTCGCCTGAATAATTGAAAAGTCCTGCAAATTGAACACCTTGCGTATAGCCAGTGTTGATATTATAAAGGCTTCCTAGCTCGAAGGCTTTGTTTGCATAACTATAACCACCAAGTAAATTGAATGACACAGTATTTGTATATAAATGTGATTCTTTTCCATTTGTACCAATTGGTGTTAGAAAACTAAATTGAAAAGCACTTTCTTTTGGGGCTTTTTTTTCTTGAGCCCAGAGACTTGCAATTACAAAAAGTGCAAGTATAATAACTATAATTTTTTTCATAAAATCTCCTAGCAGGAGTATATAAAAAACTTTATTAAAAGACAAGAGAGGCCTTTATAAAAGGAAAAATCCTGTTTCCTACTGGAATTTTTTGGCATCTCATAGTATACTTATAATATGAGACGGTACATAAAAAAACAAATAGTTCTTACAGCAGTTATATCAGCTTGCTTTATGGTTGTTGGCTTAATTCTCGGCTCTGCTCTCTTTGGAAATAAAACAAAAGACGCACACACAACTCTTGAATCCCTTCAAAATCAAATAGCAGTATTAGAAAACAGACTGTATTCATTTAACGGCTCTGATTCTGATGTTGCCAGTATTCAAGATAACGCTCGCCCTATAATAAACTATCAAGATTATACACAAGATGAAATTCAAAATATCCGCATTTATGAACAAGCTGCTCCCGCTGTTGTAAATATTACAACTGAAGTTATGGGAGTAAACTGGTTTTTGGAAGCCATGCCACACGAGGGCGGATCTGGATCTGGGTCAATTATTGATGAGAGAGGATATGTTGTAACAAATGTGCATGTAATAGAAGATGCTTACAAAATTTATATTTCTTTATCTGACGGAACTCAGTACGAAGGGGAAGTAGTTGGTACTGATAGCGCAAGTGATTTAGCGGTGTTAAAATTTGATCCACCACCTGGAGTTGAACTAACCACAATTGATTTTTCATCTTCAAATAATTTGGTTGTAGGCCAAAAAGTTATTGCTATTGGAAATCCCTTTGGCTTTGAGCGTACTATGACAACAGGTATTGTTTCAGCCCTTGGCCGACCAATACAAACCTCTAATCAAACAATAATACGCGATATGATTCAAACAGATACTGCAATTAACCCTGGAAACTCTGGGGGCCCTCTTTTAGACACAAAAGGTAGAATGATTGGCGTTAACACAATTATATACTCTTCAAGTGGGGTCTCGTCAGGGATTGGTTTTGCCGTTCCTATCGATACAGCAAAGAGGGTTGTAGCAGATTTAATAGAATATGGGCAAGTGCAGCGTGGTGTATTAGATCCAAACTCTCGCTTAGTACAAGTTACGCGCTCCATTGCTTCTTACGCAAACCTTA
>CAYJHL010000216.1:0-2994 GCA_964369585.1 uncultured Treponemataceae bacterium
AAATTAGCATCCATGCTAATTTTTACTTACCGAGTTTTGCGGTACCGAAGAAAAGTGAATAGCGCAAAACTCATTTACTTTTTCCTTTTGTGCCGTCCGTGGCACGATTTTTGCTTAATTAAAAAACAATTTCCAATACTTCTTCAATTCTTGATACAGGGTGGAAGGTAATACCTTTTTTTACATGTTCTGGAATATCATCTAGGTCCCGTTCATTTTGCTTTGGAATTATTACCTGTTTTATGCCATTCCTTCTTGCAGCAACTGTCTTTTCTTTTAGTCCACCTATAGCTAATACTTGGCCTGTTAGAGACAATTCACCTGTCATAGCTATGTTCTTTTTAATTGTTTTGTTTTTTAAGAGTGACAATAAGGTTGTAACCATTGTAATACCAGCAGAAGGGCCATCTTTTGGCGTAGCACCTTCAGGGATGTGCATATGAATAGTATTTTTATTAAAAAACTCTAAATCTTTTATCTTATTTGACAATGCATAGGATCGTACCCATGTCATTGCTATACTTGCAGATTCTTTCATAACATCACCAAGTTGCCCAGTAATTTTAATGCCTTCTTTTCCTGGTACACTAATTGCTTCCAGCAGTAGTGTGTCTCCTCCCATACTCGTCCATGCTAGTCCAATTGCTGTACCCGGTATATCTGCTTTTTTCTTGTCGTCTTCTTCACTGAATCGCGGTTTCCCAAGGTAATTTGTAATATCTTCAATGCTTGGAGTAAAAGAAACATCTAAAAGAGTTGTAACTTCTTTTTTCATTGATTTTTCTTCTTCACCAGCAACATACTTTTTTACTTTTCTTTTTTTTATATCTTTAGAATCTTTTAGGGCATCCAATTTTGCTTCAAAGTCTTTTTTTGCTTGCGCTTGTAGCGCTAATAATTCATCAACACGTTTTTCAGTTTCAGGGTTTGATAAAAGTTCCGTTGCATACTTGCGGTGAATCTTATCTAGGTTTTTTTCTAAATTACGAACTCCTGCTTCACGCGCATACGAGTTTGCAATGTAAAGAAGTGTTTTATTGTCGTAGCGTACTTGGTTTTTAGATAGTCCATTTTTGAAAAGACTTTTAGGAACTAAGTATTTTTTTGCAATTGCAACCTTTTCTTGCGAGATGTATCCTGAAAGTTGAATAACTTCTGCTCTGTCTCTTAGAGGTGCAGGGATGCTAGAAAGAGTATTTGCTGTAAGAATAAATAAAATATTTGAAACATCAAAGGGAACATCAAGGTAATTATCTCTAAAGTCTTTATTTTGTTCGGGGTCTAAAACTTCTAAAAGAGCACTTGAAGGATCCCCATGATGGCTTGATCCCATTTTATCTATTTCATCAATTAAAAATACTGGTGCTTTTGATTTTACAATTTTTAGCCCTTGGATAATTTTTCCTGGCATTGCTCCGATGTACGTGCGTCTGTGCCCTTTAATTTCTGCCTCATCCTTCATTCCACCCACCGAAAATCTAAAAAAAGGTTTATTCATTGCGTTTGCGATAGAATGACCAATACTGGTTTTACCTACTCCAGGAGGCCCAACAAGGAGAATAATTGAACCTTTGCTATCATTTTTTAATTTGCGTACTGCTAAGTATTCAATAATTCGTTTTTTTACATCATCAAGGCCATAGTGGTCGTTGTCTAGTATTTGCTTTGCTGTTGCAAGGCTGTAGTTTTCTTGTTCTACTTCAAGCCATGGAAGAGATATTATTGTTTCAAGATAGGTTCTTGTAATCATGTAATCGCCAGAGTGCGGATCCATAAGCTTAAACTTTTCTAACTCATTTGTTACAGTTTCTAATAATTCGCCTTCAAACTGAAAAGCATCAATTTTTTCTTTAAATTTTTGATAATCAGAAGATTTTGCATCACTGACAAGTCCTAGTTCTTCTTTGATAGATTTTAGCTCTTCGCGTAAAAAATACTCACGTTGATTTTTTTCTATTTTTTCATTGAGTTCACTTTGTACTTTTTTTTGAATTCGCAAAAGTTCTTGTTCTTTTTTTATGAATACTAGCACTGTTTCCATGCGACGGGGAATGTTTTGCATTTCTAAAATACGTTGTTGATCTTCCTTTTCAATGTTGAGTATTGATGCAATGAAATCTGCAATCTTACCAGGATGATCAATGTTAATCATGTTAAGTCGCATTTCTTCAGAAAACAAAGGATTATTTTCTGATATTTCCTTCATCTCGCTGATAAGTGTTCGAGTAAGCGCTTTTACCTTAAAACTTTGCTCTTCAGTATCTTCAAGATAATTTATAGCTGCAATTATTGGATTTGTTGCATTAATTTGGTCAATCATTCTAAAGCGTTTGAGGGTAGAAATAAAAATATTTACTCCACCATCAGGAAGGTTAATTTTTTTAATTATTTTTGCAACAGTACCTACACTATGTAAATCTGAAAAAGTAGGTTTTTCGGATTCGTTTTTCAAAAGTACAATACCGATATGACCACCATCTTGGTATGCCTCTTCTACAACTTGAACATCTTCAAAGGAACTAATCATTAATGGGGTAAAAATTCCTGGAAAAATAGGGCGACCTTGTATGGGAAGAATTCTCATTGTATTTGAAAGTGGTTGTTCAACCGGAATAATTATTTTTTCGGACATTCATGCTCCTAATAGTTTAAAATCGTTATATTAAATATAGCTAAATTTACATCTAAAAACAAGTATTTTTTTAAATAACCACAGATTACACAGATTTATAGGATTTCTATTGTAAGGTCCTATGTAATTTTTAAAAAATATAAAGATAAAAACATGCCAAAAATATACATATTTTTGGCATGTACTATTTTGGTGGTATTTGCAATAAAGATTTAATAGTCAAAAATAAAAATCTGTGCCATCTGTGTAATCTGTGGTTTTAAAAAGCATTTCTTATTTTGTGTTAAACGAAACCTTCCCTGTATACTTAAAAGTGTACCAACTAGGAATTAAAAATTATAATAAATTTCTGCGTATAGCTT
>CAYJHL010000217.1:0-2988 GCA_964369585.1 uncultured Treponemataceae bacterium
TGATAAGATTTTTTTCACTTTCTGCTAGGGTTTCACCTTCTGGACAAATGTCTCTGTCGTGCCAGCAGTAGTAAGGTGCACCAATTTTTGTAATGAATTCGAATGCAGCATCTGCTTTGTTTGCAGCATTTGTCATACCATCGTTTGTAGAATTCCAAGGGAATTCAATGGTGCCAGCTCCGAAAGGGTCAGAGCCATCTGCACAAAATGAGTGCCAGTATGCAATACCAAAACGAAGGTGGTCTTTCATTGTTTTGCCAGCGATTACTTTATTTTCATCGTAGTATTTAAATGCTAATGGATTTTTTGAATCCGGACCTTCATACCCAATTTTCCCAATTCCAGGGAAATATTCTTTTGAACCTTTAAAAAATGACATGTATCATTCCTCCAATATTTTTATTTTTAGCAACTATTAATTATTCATTGTTAATTATTAATTATATAAATGCATAACCGTTTCTAATTGGGTTATATATGCCTTATATGCTTCATTGTATTTTTCTACATTTGTAGCAATTGGTAGTGCGCCAGAATCTTCATTAAGTTTAATATGTTCTTTGCAAAGTTCTTCTATTACAGCAGGTGTAGTTTTGTCTTTGTTTTGCAAACACCAAAGCGCCTGAATTGCAGAACCAAGTGCTGCAGCCTCATCAAGGATAGGAACTTTTACCGGAACATTTAAAACATCTGCTACAATTTGTCGCCATAGCGCGCTTTTTGCCCCTCCACCAATGAGCCGAATCTCTTTTGGAGAAAAGCCAAGCTTTTGGAAAGAATCTAAGCCGCCTCGCATTGCAAAGATTGCACTTTCCATCGCAGAGCGACAAATATTTTCTCGAGAGGTGTTAGCTGCTGTTAAACCTGTTATACTTGCCCTGCCGTTTGGAAGGTTTGGAGTTCTTTCTCCATTAAAGAAAGGAAGAACTGTTACGCCTTCTGAACCGCAAGGGGATTTTTCTGCTAAAGCATCAAAGTCTTTTACACTTACTTGCAAAAGGTCTCTAATTTGCTCTTGTGCAACGGTGCAGTTCATTGTACAAAGAAGAGGAAGCCATCCTCCCGTTGATGAGCAAAAACCTGATAAACCATTTATAGGGTCTGCAATTGGCTTGTCTGAGTATCCGTACAAAGTACCAGATGTTCCAAGGCTCATTGTTAAGAATCCATCGCTTACGGTTCCTGTTCCTATTGCGCCCATCATATTGTCACCGCCGCCAGAAGAAACAGGTATCCCTTCTGGAAGTCCATAAAGATTGCTTGCTTTTTTACTAATAAATCCACATGGCTTATGTGCTTCAATAAGTTTTGGTAGCTTTGTATAAAGCGATGCATCTATTAAATCGCAAGCTTTTTTCGACCAGGTTCTAGTTGTTGGATTTAATAGCGCTGTTCCTGAAGCATCGCCATATTCCATGCAATAACTGTCGGTGAGCACATAGTTGATATAATCGTGAGGGAGTAAAATATAATGTAGATTATCCCATGCTTCTTTTTTATTATTTTTTAGCCACAAAATTTTTGGAGCTGTAAAGCCTGGAAGCATGAGGTTTCCAACTTCTTTTATTACTTCTTCATCTGAGCCGAATGCTGCAGTTAGGTCTTTGCATTCTTGTGCTGTTGAAGTGTCATTCCAAAGTTTAATATTGTATAGACTTTTTCCTTCATTATTAAGGGGAACAAATCCATGCTGTTGGCCTGAAACACCAACTGCTTCAACTTTTTCTAAAACATCTTTAGGTAATTCAGAAAAACATGTTTTTAATGCATCATCGTACCATTCTGTTTTTTGTTCTCTAGTTCCATCATTTTCTGATAAGAGTTCTAAAGACTTAGAAGCTTGGTTTACAATGAGCTTTTGTTCATAATCGTATAATACAACTTTGAGACTTTGTGTGCCTAAGTCTATTCCTGCTACTATTTTCATAGTATAGATTATGTTCGATTTTTTTTACTTTTTCCATATTTATAATTGATTTCCTATATCCAAAATTGATATTTTGTGCTAAACTCTCAGCATGAAAATATTAGATACGGTTTTTGTTCAAAAGCTTGTTGCGGGTGAAAAACTTACATGGCATGGAAGGTATCATTCTCATGGAGAAAATGAATATGAGGTTCATTACTTTATTGAGGGCGAAGGAAGCTTTTTATCTAATAAAACGCGGTATTCAATAGATAAAGGTAGCCTTTTTTTATCTGCCCCTCATGAGTTTCATTCAATTGTACCACAGAGAGTTACTAAACCATTAACCTATTATGCTGTGTTATTTAGTGTTGATGAAGAGGCAGATAGCGATGTGTATCAATTATTGTCTAGTGCACTGGCTGCTTCAAAAAACTGCCTTCACTCAAATACTGTAAATCGATTTTCTTTTGATGAGGTGTTAAATTTATGTGTTTCTCCTGGATCTTACGAATCGATCGCAGCAAGTTTTTTATTTGCAAGCTTTTTGTATCGGTGGTATAGTGAACCTACCGACACGCAAACTTGCTTATCAAGCGCACAGGTAAGATCAATCGAAGTCAATAAATCTACTAAAGCATATGTTACAAAGGCTATTTCTTTAATGAAAGAGAATGCAACCCTTGTCGAAGATCTGGCTTGGAAACTCGGACTTTCAACTGAGCATTTTATTCGAATTTTTAAAAATGAAATGAATATAACACCACATCAGTATAGTATTCGGCTTCGCGTGCAAGATGCAGCAACAAAACTTATTACGACAGACAAGTCTATTGGGAAGATTTCGCGGGAGTTGTCTTTTGAAAACCAATTTCATTTTTCGCGTGTGTTTAAAAAGTGTACAGGATTTTCTCCAAGTGAGTATAGGAAGCTGTATAAGCAGGCAAATTCTTAAGAAAATATAGTATCAGCATAACTGCATTTGATATTCAAAATATTAATTATTACTTATTCGTTATTAATTATCTAATAAATCTTACTACCCAACAAACTTGCAATTAATTGCACGGCCATTTTTGCTG
>CAYJHL010000218.1:0-2983 GCA_964369585.1 uncultured Treponemataceae bacterium
TAATAGAAGAACAAGCCGAAGTTGTAAAGAGAATTTTCACAAAATATTTAATGGGAAAAAGCACTATTGAGATTGCAAACGAACTAAATCAAGACAATATTTCTGCTCCAAAGGGTGGTAAATGGAAAACAGGAACTATCCGAAATATAATAAAAAATGAAGTTTATTCAGGGGATGTAATCTTGCAAAAAACATATATTAGTGACCCAATATCCAAGAGGGTGATTGTAAATAATGGCGAGCTTCCCAAGGTTCATATAATGAACAACCACCAAGCGATAATATCAAGAGGGATGTTTAAAATTACCCAGCTTGAAAGAAGTAAGCGCAGTAAAAAGAGCAAAGTCGAATACGACAATACAATCAGCCTTAAAAAATACAGTGGAAAACACGCACTTAACGGAATGCTAATTTGCAAATGCTGCAAAAGTGATTATCGCAGAGCGGTATGGACAAAGCGTGACAGCACAAGGCAAGCCGTATGGCGCTGTAGCAGCAGACTTGACCACGGAACAAAATACTGCACAGAATCAATCTCAATAGATGAAATTAGCCTACAACAGGCGATAATTGACAGTATCAACTCCACCAAAAAAGACAGGCGAAAAATGATAGACATACTCACAGATGAACTCGGACAGTCCATGCGAGATATGTCTAATTTAGAAAAAGTTAACGTCTTAGAAATCCAGTCACAAATAGCACTGCTAAAGGCAGAAACAATGAAAATTATAACCGACCCTCAAAACAAGGATAAAATGAGTATGCTTGCAGAGGAATTGAAACAAAAATCGGATGAAATAAAGAGATTAAACGAGATAATTGAACACCATAATAGCCAGAAAATCAATGTAGAAATTAATCAAACTATAGCAGATGTGAGAACCACAATAGAGGAAAAAGAACTCGTCACAAAATGGGATAATGCGCTGATTAGACAGCTAATAAATGTGATAGAAGTTATTGATGAAAGCAAGATTAGGATAATATATTCAAATGGGTTTGAGGATGTGCAGGGGATGAACTTACAGGTGAGGAGACTTTGTCGGGTAGAAAGTTTAAAAAAAATTTTTGTGCGATCTAATAAGATGAAATTCGACTAATTTCTTGAAAAACCAATAGATTTATGTTAATATGAAATATATATATTTATAGTTTTGAAACAGCAATATAAATGCATAATAACGCAGTAATCATGACTTGATTTATAGGAGTGAGTGTAGTGGAAAACATTAAAATTGTAAGTAAAGTGAATTCGTTTTTACATGAATCAGCAAAATTATTGGCGCAATGGTTAACGCAAAATTTATCACAAACATCGACTAATTGGTGGGACGATTGTGTAATAGACAAACTTAGTTTTAGTCAAAAAGAGATAGCGAATAAAAAAGCTTTTTCAAAATTAAATGATTTTGATTTATCAGCACTGCTAAGGATAGCTGACAAATCTTGGTATGAAATGCGTTCTGTTATTTATTTACCAAGTAATGAACGTGAAAATATAAAAGAGATGATGAAGGTGAGAAATAACTGGGCTCATTGTAGCGCTAACTTACCCGGTAAAGATAAAGTTCTTTCGGATCTTAATACAATATTAGAATTTTTAAAGCAAATGAATTGTGAATTTTCGCTTTTAACAGATGTCGAAGCAGTTATAGAATCAATAATATCGTCCTCAGATGACAAATTTGACGAGATTTATAATCCAACTACCACCGAAAAAAATGCATTAAATTCTATTCCATTGATTTCAAAAAGCAATGATATACAAGAACAGAGTTTGGTTTATCTTGTGGGTAACCCATCTACGCAAGGCGTAGTAATGTCAATCGTGGATTTAGGCTCAACTAAGAAATTCACAGTGTTTATTAATGGATCTATGCAAACGTATTATTCAGATCAAATAGAAATAGTTTGCGAAGAAGATAAATATACATGGCTTAGTGTAGATGAATTTAAGAGTAGATTAACAGCATATCAAATTAACAATCCTTCGTGTAAAGATCTGTATTCATTGAATTCAGCACGTATCGACTTTGTTCCATATCAATTTAGACCGGCGCTTAAATTGATACAAGCTGATGAACCAAAAATATTGATTGCAGATAGTGTTGGAGTAGGTAAAACTATTGAAGCGGGGATAATAATAAAAGAATTAGAAGCCAGAAAAGAATTAGAAAATATTCTTATAATTTGCCCTAAAGCTTTAGTTGCAGAGAGAAAATGGGAACTAGAGATGAAACGCTTCGATGAAGATTTTATTCCTGTGGATGGAAAAACTTTAAGACAAATTATTTCTGACACAAACAGAGATGGGGCATGGCCAAGCAGATATAATAAATCAATTATTCCTTTTTCCGCTTTGGATGGCGAAACATATGATGGGTCGAACAATAAACGAAAGAAATCTTTTGGTCTAATAGACTTAGATCCTCCTCCACATTTTGACCTTGTAATTATAGATGAAGCTCATCATCTTAGAAATGGCAGTATGGAAAAAGAAAAATCATTTGCTTACAAATGCGTAAAACAATTTTGTGATAATGCAGATTCTGTAATAATGCTAACCGCTACACCACTTCAAACCAGTGACAATGATTTATTTACACTGTTAAACTTGTTACGTCCAGATCTAATCATAGATAAAGAAACATTTGATGTTATGTCTAAACCTAATGCAAGCTTATCAAAATGTTCTCAAATCATCCGTAAAGCTGAACCACATTGGCAATCTAAGGCTATTGATGAATTAAAAAAAGTATTAGAAACTCAGTGGGGAGAAAGTGTAATAGCAATAAATCCAATATTTAACAATGTCGTTCAAACACTTAAGGAAAAAAACTTAAATAGAGAAAAAAGAGTTCAGTTAATAACTGACATTGAAAGTTTACATAGTTTTAACTCTATGCTAAATAGGACAAGGCGAAAAGATATTCAGGATTTTTGTGTTCGTCGTTCACATACTATAGAGGTTAATTTCACC
>CAYJHL010000219.1:0-2970 GCA_964369585.1 uncultured Treponemataceae bacterium
TATTATGTGTATACTTTTATTTGGGGGTTTTCTTTTGGCAGGAAAAAAATCATCAGCAGAAAAAAGACACAGACAGAGTGAAGAAAGACGATTTCGAAACAAAGCTGTAAAAAGTTCTGCTCGTACACAAGCAAAGAAATTTGTTCAAGCTGTGCATGCTAAAGATCAAGCATTAGCTTCAGAAACATTAAAAATTTTATGTAAAGAACTTGATACCGCAAAGGGTAAGGGCATCTTAAGTCCTAATTCTGTTTCACGCAAAAAATCAAGAATGATGAAATTATACAATGTTTCTTTTAACACAGCAAAATAAAACTCTTTTATTTTGTTGTAACGAAACAAGGGGTTAATGATGAGTTCAAAAAAGGTTACTAAAAACGATTTAGTTGACTCTGTATATGAGGCAACCAATTTTGAAAGAAAGGTTGTACAATCAGTTTTAGAATCCTTACTTGAAAACATCAAAGACTCCTTAAAGCAAGGTTCGACCATAGAGTTACGAGGATTTGGGACATTAGAACCACGTCTTCGTAAGGGTCGCTCGCGTGCCCGTAATCCTAAAACAGGTGAACTGCTTTCAGTTGCACCTCATTATGTTGTTGCTTTCCGTTCAGGGCAGGAATTAAAAAATGCTCTTTGGAATTTACCCGTTTCACCTGAAAAATGAAAAAATCACTAATACACTGGCTTTTACTTACTTTAGCAGCTGTCCTTTTTGCCTTATCACATCCTAACATACTAATTGTTGAAGGTATTCCTTTTTTTGCGTATATAGCTATAGCTCCTCTTTTTATTCTTGCTCGCAGCGTTAAATTTGCTACATCATGGTTATATGGTTTGTTATATGGTACTATGAGTTATGGCATTTTTGTTTTATGGCTAGCAGATTATCATCCATTAGGTCTCCCTGTAATTTCAGTATTATATGGTTTTCAATGTATGTTATTGTTGCCTGTATTAAAAATGGCTTGGGTACTGTGTGGTAAATATGGTTGGCTTTCTCAATGGTTGGTCTGGTGTGCCTATGACTATTTGAAAACTACTGGATTTGCCGGTTTTAGTTATGGTAATATGGGTTATACACACTGGCAAGTTTTACCACTCTTGCAATTCGCAGCCATTGGTGGCGTTTGGGCTTTGGGTGCTCTTATTACATTTCCATCTGCATGGATAAGTAATGTAGTTCAACCATTTTTTGATACTAATTTAGCACAGAGTGGTACTATTTCAAAGTGGGACTGTATCAAGCAACGTTGCAGGGCTCATAAACGCAGTGGCATCATTTGGCTTTCACTATTTATAGTTATTTTCATTAGTGGAATCATAGTTCAAAAAGACTACTCAGACTATGATACAAAAACTGTTGCATTAATTCAAGCTAATACCGACCCATGGAAGGGTGGTGCTAATGCCTATTCAAGAGATTTAACCATACTAAAACGACTTACCAACCAGGCTTTGGATGAAAACGATGAAATTGACTTTGTTGTATGGTCAGAAACAGCATTTGTGCCGAGTATTCGCATGCACTATCAATATAGAGAAGATAGGGTACGTCTTGGCTTAGTAAATGATCTTTTGCAATTTATTGATGAAAAAGATGTCCCATTTGTTATTGGAAACGGTGATACTGTTAGAGGCTATAATAAAAGTGGCGAGTTTACAACATTGAGTAATAATGCTGCCTTTTTATTTAGGCCGGGAGAGAATGTTATTCCTCCAAATCCAGAAATCTACAATAAAATGCATCTTGTTCCCTTTACTGAACATTTCCCCTTTGAGGAACAGTTTCCTGCAGTGCATCAAGCACTTTTAGATAATGATACGCATTTTTGGGAACAAGGTACTGAAGCCAATTTGTTTACAATTGACGGAGTCTCTTTCGGGACCCCTATCTGTTTCGAAGATACGTTTGGTTATGTAGGAAGAAGATTTGCACGTAACGGTGCTCAGGCAATTGTAAACTTAACAAACGATTCATGGTCTCATAGTACAGTCGCTCAATATCAACATCTTTCAATGGCTGTATTTCGCTCAGTAGAAAATAGAATACCTTCTGTTCGAGCTACTGCGTCGGGTCAAACTGCTGTAATAGATCCTAACGGTTTGGTTACTGCAATGGCTCCAGAATTTGAAGAAGCATATCTTGTTGCTGATTTTCCAATAGTAGAGGCAGGTGTAAAAACTGTATATACTATGTGGGGTGACTATGTGGGCGTTATTACCGCAGTATTAGCAGCACTTTCGCTAGCAGCGGGGATTGTATTTACTTTAAAAAATAAAAAATAGCATTTTTCATATGTTTTAACAAAAAAAGAAGTGTACTACCATTTTGAGGGGGTACAGAGGAGATATAATGGCAATATCATATCAACAAAAAGAAGGTAATGTAACTGTTTTGGGTGCTGAAACAGAGTTTGATGGAGTTTTAGAGTTTACCGACAACCTTGTAATCGCTGGAAAGTTCAATGGTACAATAAAATCTTCAGGTTCTCTTGTTATAGAAAAAGCTGGTAGTTGCACGGTTGATACTGCTGCTGCAGAGTCGGTTACAATTGCAGGCGAAGTTGAAGGAAATGTTAGTGCTATAGATAAGTTAGAAATGCTTTCTGGGAGTCGTGTTGTAGGCGATGTTGAAGCAACTCGCTTGAGAATTGAAGATAATGTTAATTTTAGCGGTGCGGTTAAAATGAAAGACGAAATACCAGATATGGATATTTTCCTTGTTTCACCTAATGAGTATCGAGCCTTGGTAGCACAGCGCTCAACCCAAGAAGATGAAGATACTGGTCTTTGATACGTATTGTCAATATATGTATGTGGAATAGCATATATTGACAAAAGGTGTTTTTTTTTGTATAATATACTATATATTCCAATTAAAAATCGTTATCCGATTCTAAAAAAAGTCTAAATTGAAATCAAATACATATGGAGATAAGTAATGGCAGAAAGTGATGAAAGCCGTTT
>CAYJHL010000220.1:0-2954 GCA_964369585.1 uncultured Treponemataceae bacterium
AAATTGCAGTTGCTTCTGGTGGCGGTGGTATTCCTGTTTCTAAAAATGGAAATCATCTAACAGGGAAGGGTGCCGTAATTGATAAAGATTTTGCAAGTGCAAAAATGGCAGAACTTTTAGACGCTGATTATCTTATAATTCTTACCGCAGTTGAAAAGGTTTGTATAAACTTTGGAAAACCAAATCAAGAAACACTTGATAACCTAACTATGGAAAAAGCTCAGCAGTATGTTGATGAAGGTCATTTTGCGCCTGGCAGTATGCTTCCAAAGGTGCAAGCTGGTATGTTATTTGCTTCTTCTAAAAAAGGTAGAAGGACGCTTATTACACTTCTCGAAAAAGCACGTGATGGTATTGCAGGTAAAACAGGTACTGTAATAGAAGGCTAAGGGTGTTTTTTGAGCTAAAAAAAGGATGCAGAACAGTTTGTTATGCATCCTTTTTCGTTGTAAAGGTAGTTTACATGCGGAACTTTGCAAGATCAGCACTCATGTTAGCAGCGCTATCGCCATTTTTGATAGCGATATCCTTGCCGCTGGTGGCAGCATGGGCAACATCCCTTGCAGCAATTTCTACTTCATTTATGGCTTCATTAATTGTTCTCGTTACATCTGAAAGAATAGTCATTTCGGTTACGATTTCTTGTCCACCACGTAGCATTTCGCTTGAACTATCGCGTACCGCAGTCGTTGTGTCATTAATTTGTTGAACCGCTTGTAGTACTTCAGCGCTACCAGTAGACTGTTCTTGCATAGCTTGCATAATTACGTTTTCTTGGTTTTTTACTGTATTAGACAATTCAAAGATAATATCAAATTGTTTTTGAACTTGCTGTGTGCTTTCAAAAACAGTGTTAATAATAGATTGTAGTTTATGAAGTCTTTCTGTAATAGATTTACCTTGCATGTTTGAATCTTCAGCTAGTTTTCTGATTTCGTCTGCAACAACTGCAAACCCTTTTCCAACTTCACCAGCGTGAGCGGCTTCAATAGCAGCATTCATGGCAAGAAGGTTTGTTTGGCTTGCTATGCTTTGAATAACGTTACTAGCTTCAAAGAGTCCTGCAGATTCTTCCATAACCTTACCGGAGTTTTCTACAGCTTCTTGTACTTTTTGAAGTCCTATTTCTGATGCGCTTCCAAGTTCTGTAACTGTAACTCCGTTTTTGTCAAGAATTTCGGTTACTGATCGAATGTTGGCAACCATCTCTTCGATTGATGCTGATGATTCTGTTACGCTGCATGATTGCGTTTCAACATTTTCATCAAGAGCTTTGATTCCATTCATTATTTGAAGAACGGTAGCATGAGCTTCTTCTACACCTGCAGATTGGTTAACAATTTGGTCTTTAACTGAGTTAATTGATCTTGAAATTTGTTCAATAGCGGCAGCAGCTCCATTTACATTATCCGTTAAGACTCGTGCGATGTCTTCTGAAGAAGAAGATGAACCCTTGAAATCTGTAAAAAGTTTTTTTGTTTCTAGAAAAAAAGTGTTTAAGTCATTTGCAAGTAATCCAAGTTCGTCTCGGCTGCTTGCGGGGAAATTTTCAGCTGTATAGTCGTATGTTGCCAATCCTTCTGTGAATACTTGTACCTCTTTAATATGTTTAGCTACTTGGCTTATAAAAATTGCATAATTAGAAATACCAATAGTTAGCGCAAAAAGAGAATTGGCTAAACTGTATTTGAAAAATATCTGAGTTGCAGTCATATTGTCGTGAGGTATAAAAAATGGAGCTAATAGTAAACATGCAATACCTGTCATGCACATGAATGCTGTTATAATCCCCTTTGGTGTCATTGCAAGCGCTATAAATTCTTTCTTTAATGTAATGATATTAGAAGCCCATTTGTCAAAAAAATATAAATAAACAATTCCAAAAAAGTATGAAAAGACAAAGAAGTCTCCTAATAGCATTAAAAGTAGGGGGATGCTATGAAATTCTAGTCCCATAGACTGGGCTAGAAGATGAATGGTAAGCCAGTTTAGAACGCCAAATAAGTTTGTTGTAAGTAATACCCACATTGTGTTTGCTTTTGCGGCTCTATTGGCAGTATCTAGTGAGTCTGCTGAGCCGTCATATGCTGATATGGTTTTTGTTGTTTTTAAAAAAACAACAATATAAAGAGCTGTAAAACCCAAGAGAAATGAAAGATAAACTGGATTTAAGAGTATTTGTCGTTCAAAGTCCTCTCCATAAATGTCAGTGGTTATCCCTTGTAACCAAAATAAAGCTATTGGGACAAGTAAAGCAAGGATTGCAAGTAAAAATGATTTCTGCAGAAGCTGATTACCTTCCTTAAGAATTTTTTCCTTCATAGTCTACTACCGCCTTTTTTTTGAATGTATATTCTATTATAAGTATATCATACAAATAATAGAATGAAAAGAAAGATAGCGATAAAATTTGCATAATTTTAGGTGTTTTTTTTAGAGATTTATAAAATCTATCACGATAAAAAGGAGGCGGTAGAATAAAAGATTTGCTAAAAAAATTAGTATTTGTAGTATTCTACTTGACAAAAGCACCTAATATCTATATAGTAGTAAGACATCTCATTTTCAATAGGCGGTATGCCTATGAACTGGTGAGTTTGCCTCTATAGCTCAGTCGGTAGAGCGCAACCATGGTAAGGTTGAGGTCATCAGTTCGATTCTGATTGGAGGCTCTATTTCTATAATAGGAGAAACGTATGGCAAAGAAAGCAAAAACAGCGGTTGAAATTATAGCATTGCAATGTTCAGATTGTAAGCGAAAAAACTATACTACATATAAAAATCGCAAAAACATTCAAGGTAAAATGGAAAAAAATAAATTTTGTCCATTTTGCAGAAAGCATATACTTCATAAAGAAACAAAAGCGAAGTAGTTATTGAGCGTATTGCGGCTTTGGTCGTTTTACATATAACTAGGTCAGTAGCTCTAATGGTAGAGCGTCGGTCTCCAAAAC
>CAYJHL010000221.1:0-2948 GCA_964369585.1 uncultured Treponemataceae bacterium
CAACAAACCATAGGAACACCAGCATCTTTAATAGTGCCAATGAGATTTCCGCAGTGCTTACAAATAAAGAATTTTACATTATACATAAATGCCTCCGTACTATTATTGTAACACGAAAACCAACACTTGTATAGTTTTTTTAAAGATTTTTTTTCAAGTCGGTGACCTAATCACAGAGAAAAATCACCTAAGGATATTTGATAATTATCGTAGATGTTGCTGATCGTGCCAAGGACGGCACTAAACTTAATAGTAAACGAGTTTCGAGCTAATCACTTTACTCCGCACATGCGCGAAACTCGATAGTAAAAATCGGCAGGGACGACGATTTTTACGTATTACTCCGAATCGTAATTAATAAGCGTTCGTACCTTTGTTGGTGCAAGAACTTTTTCATAGTTTAAAAAGGGAAGACCTACAACACCAAAAAATTCAGCAACACTAGCACCGGCCTGCTCAAGAATAGAACGCGCAGCATTTAATGTTCCACCTGTAGCTATAAGATCATCAATGACTAAAACATTTTGACCTGCTTGAATATCACTTTTATGAATTTCAACTTCGGCACTTCCGTATTCAAGTTCATACTTACAAGACCAAACATCCCCTGGTAATTTGCCTTTTTTGCGAATTAAGATAAGAGGAATTCCAAGTCTATCTGCCAAAGGAGCTGCAAAAAGAAACCCCCTAGACTCAACACCTGCAACGGCATCAACTTTTACATCTTTATACATTTCTACTGCGCAATCAATACAATGACGAAAAGCTTCTGGATTTACTAAAATTCCAGTGATATCATAGAATAATATTCCCTCATGTGGAAAATTTGGCACTCGGCGTATAGCCTTATCTATAAGTGTAGTATCCATGGATATAATTTTACTCTAAAGTATCCTTTTTTACAAGTAGCAAAACATATAAATACCGATTCTACTTTATCTTCTACCCCAATAAACAATAATGAATGTCATACTTCATTAAGTTTTTCAGAAAAAAATACTTGTTGCATATTATCCATCTTGATTTTATTTCGTTTTCTGAGTATAGTTAACACAGAAATTAAAAAAGTAGTGTAGGAAATTACATATGAGTGATTCCAAAACGAATCAAGATGCTTTAATAAAAGATTTGAATGAACAAATAAAAATCCTCAAGCACATAAATCAGGAAAATGCTAATTTAATTAAGTATGATTCTACAGATACACTTACTGGTTTATTAAAAAAAGATGCTTTTTTCAGAGAAACTCAATCTCTTCTTGAAAAAAATCCAAATGAACAATTCCTTTTTTTACGTTACGATATTGATAAATTCCAAACAATTAATGCCCTTTTTGGATATGATGAGGGAGATAGGCTCTTACAGTACTGCGCAAATGAGATAAAAACAATAAAAAACACAATGCCAGTAAGTGTTATGGGTAGAATTGATGCTGATATTTTTTGTGTTTGTACAAAATTTGACAATACAATAAATTTTGAACCGACTCTCGAAGCAACAGAACGCTTTTTGGAAGGATTTAGAGAAGATTATCGATTCAATATCTCCGTTGGGTTATATTTTATTAATGACACAACCGAACGAATGCGTGATATTTATGCAAAAGCAACCTTAGCTGCGCGGAAGTGTAAAGATAGTTCAAATCTACACTATTTTCTCTACGATGAAGCAACAGATGCAGAGCTTATTAATCAGCAAATTATTTCTTCAGAAATGCACAAAGCATTAAAATACAATGAATTTATTATGTATTTTCAGCCGAAGGTTGACTTAAAAACACAGAAGCTTGTTGGAGCGGAAGCGTTAGTACGCTGGAAGCATCCAACAAAAGGGATTATTCCCCCTTCTGATTTTATTCCTATTTTTTATAAAAATGGTTTTATAGCATCGCTCGATCTCTATGTTTTTACATCTGTATGTGCATGCCTTCAAAAGTGGAAGGAAGCAGGTCTTCAACTTGTCCCTATCTCAATCAATATGACACAGGTAAGCATGATGGATATAGAGTTACCAAAAAAACTTTTTACAATTATGAACACCTATGGGATTGACAAAAAATACATACATCTTGAAATTACAGAAGGTTCATATTCTGTTGACACAGACAAGTCAATAAACTGCGCAAAAGAACTCCATGAAAAAGGAATACATCTTGAGATGGATGATTTCGGAACAGGTATTTCTTCACTAACAATGCTCCATGAACTTCCTATTGATACATTAAAACTAGATTTACGCTTTATAAAAAGCTACGAAGAATCAAAATCAAATGCTGGAATAATCCATTTCATTGTATCACTTGCTAGGCAGATGGAGCTAACCTTAATCGCTGAAGGTATTGAAACGGAGCATCAACTAGAGTTTCTAAAAAATATTGGATGCGATATAGGCCAAGGATTTTTATTTTCAAAACCTGTTCCAGAAAGCGATTTTCAGTCTATAATGAAAAAATGGGATACTATGGAAATTGTCCAAACCGAAAAGGCATCTTCTCTCCCTATAGACATGAATGATTTATGGATTCCAGATTCAAACTTTAATGTAATTTTTAACACCATTGCAGGGTCTGCTGCTATATACGAAATTACTAGTGATGCAACGAGCGTAAAAGTTCTTAAAATGAATGACGAATATTTACAAGTAATGGAAGTAGAAAAAAGTGGGAAACATCATACTTTTGAAGATTTGCTTACTCTTATTCATCAAGAGGATTTAGCAGCATTACAAAAAAATCTCATCATTACATTGCAAACAAAACAACCATTGAACATGCTCATTAGAAGAATAAATATACCAGGAAGAAATTCTCCAAAATGGCTAAAAATGGGAATGCGCTTTTTATTTAAAACAAAGACTTCAACACTTGTATTAGCAAACCTTGAAGATGTGACATCACAACAAGAAGAAATGAACTTTTTAGAAAAAGAAGCCCAAATTCACGAAGATTA
>CAYJHL010000222.1:0-891 GCA_964369585.1 uncultured Treponemataceae bacterium
GAAGAATTGGTCGAAAATACTTCTGTCGAAATTTTCGACAGAAGTATAAATAAAGCCTCCAGACCACCTAAATACTATAATTTAGACGTTATAATCTCGGTCGGATATAGGGTGAAATCAAAAAGAGGCGTAGCATTCCGCAAGTGGGCAAATGCTGTTTTAAAAGATTACATAATTAAAGGCTATGCAGTAAATAATAACCGTATGAAACAGTTGAATGAGGTGATACGGGTTATGAAAAGAGTAGAGCATACACTCGATGCAAAGCAAATATTATCTGTAATCGAAAAATACAGCTTGGCTTTAGAAATGCTTGATGATTATGACCATCAAGCGTTGAAAAAACCTGTTGGAACTAAATCCACATATATTTTAAGTTATGATGAATGTAGAGATTTAATTGATAGTATGAAATTTGGAGATGACAGTACTGTTTTCGGTAATGAAAAAGATGAGTCGTTCAAAAGTAGTATTTCGGCAATTTATCAAACTTTCGGTGGAGAAGAAGTGTATACATCGGTGCAGGAAAAAGCTGCGAACTTGCTTTACTTCATAACAAAAAACCATAGTTTTTCCGATGGTAATAAAAGAATTGCGGCAGCTCTGTTTTTGTATTTCTTAGATAAAAACAATGCGTTACTTAATGGTGATAAAAAAACAATATCAGATTATACATTAGTTGCACTAACTATCATGGTTGCAGAATCAAAACCTGATGAAAAAGAAATGATGATAAATGTAATAATGAATTGCATGGGCTAAATACTGCGGCTACCGTGTTAGATTAGAAAAACTACGAGTTCAAACCCTCTTTTAAAAGAAGGTGATAATTAATACTTCAACACTCTTTAAGTATGTAGCATTAATATATGCTAATATGAGTATCAATAT
>CAYJHL010000222.1:901-2948 GCA_964369585.1 uncultured Treponemataceae bacterium
CATAGTTTATTCTATAATGTGGTGCAGATCCGACACGGGAAAAGGAAACGGAATGAAAACACCATAATTCATAAACTATGTAGAAAAATGTAAGTTGAAATGATAAAAATTATTATGTAGTTTGAAATGATTAATAGATAAAGGCGGTTTTTTATGGGAGAAATAAGAGCATTGTTGATAGGTGTAAGTAACTACACAACAATAAATGCACCCCCTTTGCCTTTGTGTAAGAATGATTTGTTTGCAGTAAAAACAGCACTTATTCACGGGATAAATGTAAAAGCTGAAAACATAATCTCATATGGAGACACAGGAACAGTAACGAGCAATGAACTAATTACAGCACTCAACATTTCGTTAAGCAACTCAACAGATGATGATATTTTTATTTTTTATTTTACAGGTCATGGTAGTAAAAACTCATTGGTGTTAAGTGATGGTTTAATTGAACTTCAAATCTTAATTGATATAATAGAAAAAATACCATTGAAAAGTAAAATTATTATTTTAGATAGTTGCCATTCTGGTAATTTTGAAATGAGCCATATACCTACATTAAATGTAGAAGAAATGATAGAGCAATTTGTAGGATATGGTTATGCAGTTTTAGCGTCTTGTGGAGCTGAACAAGTTTCAGGTTTTAATGATAATAGAGGGATAAGCTTATATACAAGTTTCGTTTGTGACGCGTTGACTTCTCGCTTTCTCATTAAGAAAGGAAAAAAATCTCTTGATGCAATAAATGAAGCAATATTTCAATATGCAGAAGCATCAAATAAAAAAGGAGAACTAAACTTTCAACAGCCAATATTCCGTTCGAGCGTTGGTGGTACTATTTTTTTTGATGTAGAAGAATACAATCCATACAAAGTTAATCAAGTTTACGAAGAAACAGATAATTATATTATTTATGCTGTTGAGCCGTTTCACAATTCAGTTAAACGATTATCAGCTCAAGTTATTTTACGATACAATTCTTCAATGGAAGAAATCTCTGAAATTTCATTGGAAATTAAGAACAAAATACTTTTTAGTGAAGTTCATCAAAATAGTATTGCAGAACTACGTCACAGTGGTAAAGCAGCAAATATTGTATTGTGCTATTTTGGATATGACGAAGACGATATGATAAATGGAAATTATTTTTGTCATACAACATGGGTAGACGATTTGCAAGATAAAAATTGGTGGTATCGACAATCTAAAAATACGTTTATCATCAATAATATACATTTCAATTTACATTCATCATATAATCTAATCAAAAGCCTAAAAGATAATTCAATGAGTAAAGAAGATTTAATTAAAACAACTCGTGAGTATACTGCTAATATTATTTCGGCGGCACAAGCATATATAAAAATATTTAGAGAATATTTAAATAACACTATTACCGAAGACCAGCTAATAGAAAGTGTTGCGCCTCTTAACATTGAAATATCAAAATGGTATTTTAAACAAAGTGACTTACCCATACCACCTAACGAGTTACATAGTTGGGCGCACATTCATACTAAAATTGCTTGTACTGTTCATGATTTTTCTCTATTTTATGATAGGAAAAACCTTGAAACATGGAAAAGTGGTAACAGAAAATGGCTACTTAATAATGCTATCAAAAATTACCAAGTTGAGTTAGAAGAACTAAAAAAAGCCGACAAAGCAATATAAAAAAACGGAATGCAGTAGCTGACTAATTGATCAACCGTATTAAATCTGAATCCAATTACTTGGATGGATAGAGAGAAAACTACATTATGGTAGAGCTTGACCCACGTTCTGCAATGGATTTGGATGTAACTCTTAAAAATCTGCCTTTGACTGAAGTTGCTTTAATAACAGCAATCGAGTGGATAAGTTTGACTGTAATAGATGATAGTATCAGTTTTAGTGAAACAATAGAAGCGATTAGAAAAATATTAGATGAATAATCCGAGCTACGAGTTCAAACCCTCTTCTAAAATAAGATGATATCCAAACCTGTTACACCTTCCAGAAGGTGTGACACATCTGGATGTCATACACAAAAAGTGCTGAAATGACCCTT
>CAYJHL010000223.1:0-2944 GCA_964369585.1 uncultured Treponemataceae bacterium
TAGTTAAAGCATGGTTTGAAAATGTAGCAGTCCAAGATGAGTTTAAACGTGGTGGTGCTAGTGAAAAGACTGCCGCTGAAAACCTAAAAAAAGGACTAAGACCACCTGAAAGTGGAAAATTTAGTACTTTTCATATGAGCGATGGAACAGCAATGCGTATTCCTCCTGTAGGAATTATCTGCGCTGGAGATCCCGATAAAGCCGCAGCGATGGCTGAAATTGATGCAAGTATAAGCCACTACGCAGATGGGATATGGGGAGCACAAGCAGTAGCGGCGGCTGTTTCAGTTGCAATGGTAGATGCTGATATGGATGAAATTATTGCAACTGCAATGAACTATCTTCCAAAAGAAAGCTGGGTATACCATAATATGGAACAGGCATTGAAAATTATTGATGATGCACAAGGAGACTGGATGGAATGTTGGATGGAATTACATGACTATGTTAGAGCATCTGCCTGGGCCACTACGGCAGAAGCAATACCATCAGCATTTGCAGCGCTAAAGTTAGAACACTCTACATTTAAGCGTGGGGTAATAATGGCAGGAAACTTTGCTCGTGATGCAGATACCATAGGAGCCATTGCAGGTTCTGTACTCGGTGCAAAATATGGAGCAAAAGCAATCCCTGAAAAATGGATTGAAAAAACTCGCTACCCATCTGGAACATGTTTACAGTTTACAAAGGGCCTTGATATAGTGAAAATGTCTGAGCAGCTAGCAGATTTAATAGGAAAAGTCTAGTAAAATAGTCATCTTAAGAACTATTTGAACCAAAAGTAAGGCCCTGCAAACGCAGAGCCTTACTTTTTATTTTTTATTATATGCAATTCCGTCCCAAATAAACTTTGATTTATTTCCTTCTTCAAAAGTAAAATTAAAAGAACTAGGTTTAATGTATGGCGATTTTGCATCGAGCGTTATAGCATTTTCTAAAACAGTTACTACTGTTTCATTAAAATACAATGAGTGAATTGAACCTACTTCAAAACCTTCAGGTGCATCACTTGTTGTTTCAGTAAGTTCAACTTTCACCTCTAAAAATAATGATGAATCAGTAGAGCCAGCAGAAAAAACAAGAGTATCTTTTGCTTTCCCGTACGTTACACCTTCATCTTTATAAGTAAATGGTTTTTCAATTTCCCATGAACCAATTAAATCATTTTGAACTATTACACTATCGGAAGTTTCTGGAGTAGATGCACATCCTAGTACTGTGAGTAGCGCTAGCGTAGTGAGTAATATACTCAACACTGTATTTTTTATTTTCATATTCCAACCTAGTCCTTATTCTAAATTCTCAATGCCTAACAGTGTTTCAGCATCTAGTAGTTTTGCAATACCATCACTATTTGTTACCATTATACCTAAATCTGTGATTGTTATTGGCGTTTGAGGAAGCACATCAACATCTGATTTCAAAACTTGTTCAAGCTCTGAATCATACTTTGCAACAACTTTTTTGCTTCCATCTTCAATAACTACATAATAAAAATCTCCATCCTTAACAAGTACTGAATCAATGGCTAGTTTTTCATCACTTTGGTCAATAATATTCATGTCTAAACTATCGAGCTTAACAAGTCGCACAGCAGCATTTCCACCAGTTGTACCTGCCACAGCAATATAATCTTCGCCGGCTGCGTAAACGGTTCTATTGCGAATAACATCTACTGGAGATTCTTTTACTTCTACACCAGACTTTGTATCTATAAGTACAAGTGTTGAAAGCAAACTTGCTTCATCAACAATTTTTAACCCATATGTTAAAATGAGAATTTCATCACCTCTTGCAGCTCTTTCACGAATAATCTCTTGCTGATCTTCAGCAATTGCGACTCTATCACTTTGTGCATCAGTTCTTTTTGTATCTGCAATTGTTTGTTGTTCCTCTGCTTCATCTTGTAATACAATTACTTTTTGTTCAGCTTGCTCTACAACTTCTTCTTGTTCTTCAACTTTTTCTTGTGCAACTTCTGCTTCTTTTTGTGCTACAGGGTCATCAGGATTTTCTTCTGCTTTTTGCTGAGCAACTACGGCTTCTTGTTTAACCTCTTCAAGAACTTCTTTTTCTTCTACAACTTCTTGTTTCGCAACAGTAGCTTCTTTTTGAGCTTCTTGTGCTTTTTCTTCTGCAATTTCAGCTTCTTCTTCTTTTATATCAACAAGATCTTTTCGCTCTTCTATACCCATTCCAGGGTCTTCTTGCATAGATTCAATTACTTCAGGGTCGGAAATAACACCAGTATCTACCGTTCCTAATCCTCCATCTAAAGATGCAAGAGGTATAACAATTTGTGTGTTTCCTGGCCAGTCTTCGTAGTTTAATGAAAGCCCTACTTTGTTTGCAGTTAGATTTTCAATAACGATGGGCTTATATTTTTCTGTGAAAACATCCATTTGCCCACGATACACAGCATTATATACGGTTGTAAAAACAGCAATAGTTTGTGCATCTTCAGAGCTATAATCATATGCTGATTGCAAATATGATGCAATAATTCTTCTTACATTATCAATGTGATCAACGTTTGCGTTTTCACCTAAAATAAGAATATCAGCATCTAAACCATTTGGAGTTTCTGGATCAACTGCGTGTATTACGTAGTAGCGGTTAGCTTCACCTACATTTTGAGGTAGTTCACGTGCTTCACTAATTGGAAGAGCAAGTCCAGTACCAATGCTTTCAATTTCTTCAATCGTATTAATTACATCATGTGGACCTTCGTAGTTTACGAAGATAACCGATGTTTCATCGCCAGCAGATTCAAGTTCTAATCTGTCAACTTCAAGAGAAAAAAGCGGCATGCTACAAAGAATCAATAACAAAGCCTTACAAATATTTTTCATAAATCCCCCGTGTGCTTCATATTATATACTATTTCTAGTAAAAAATCCAGTATTATTTATTGTTCAAGTTCAATAAATAAATACAAAGTTTC
>CAYJHL010000224.1:0-2943 GCA_964369585.1 uncultured Treponemataceae bacterium
CCCAATACGGTTGTAACATTAAACCATCAGAGCCAGCAGGAATATCAAATAATCTTTCGCTTAAAATACTTTCTACCGTAACTCCGAGCCTTTTTGCTTCTAGGCATTCTTCATGTGCTATTTCTTTTTTAAACCAAGAAGCCATCCAATACCCACGATATATTTGTTCCTCTGCGTTATAACTATCTTTAACAACAGATGGGTAGGATGGTGAAAGCGGCGCAGGAGAAAAATATTTTTGAGTGCATACTTGAACTGTCACTGTTGTACCAAATGAAACAGATACCTGATGAGATTTAATTGCTGAGGAACCAAGTGTTTCACATGATTTATCAGAACCAGTAGCTATGAGTGGTAAACCAAAAGGAATCCCTGTTTGCCTACTGCATGCATCAGTGATAGTTCCAATAGTATCACCAGGTTCACAAAGATCAACGAGGCGGTGTCTTTCAATATTGGCAATAAGTTTCATTATTCCAAAGCCTTTTAGCCACCTTTTCTTTTTATAATTCATAGGAAGGTAACCAATCATATTTGCAACAGAGTCAACTAGCTTTCCGGTTAAAAGATAGTTCATATAGGTTGGAAGCACAACATACTTTGCAGTTTTTTTCCATGTCTCTTTTTCATACTCTCGCAACCAATTACAAGGGGTCATATGAATATGATAATCTACCATATCTTTTATTCTTGAAATTTTTAAAAGAAGTTTAAACCAAAAAGGAAAAGAGTCTTGAGCATGATTACTTTCTCTTTTATCTAACCATAATATGATATTTCGTAATGGATTGTTATTATTATCCAAACAGACAATAGTATCACGCATTGAAGTTAATGTTACAGCTTTGATTGATGAAAAAAGACTTGAGTGTGATTTTTTTAATTTTTTTGTTATGGTACATAGGCAGTCATAGTAAAAACTTGGCGTCTGCTCTGCCCAAGTTGGCTCAGGTGACAAATAAGGCTCGTCATATATCAATTGCTCTAAAGCAACCAACTCACCTTTTTTGGATACAAGCATCCCTCTCATACTTTGTGTCCCTATATCATACGTTAATACTAACGGATCTGCCACTTCTTTTCCCCTCATAAACAATTCCCTACTAAGTAGTCAAATTAAATTTCTCTTCTAAATTTTTTAGTACATTTTTAATTTAAATGAATGTTTACAGAATCATAAAAAGTGTCACAATTATTCGCATTATACTATCATATCTAAAAAATCTTTACAAGTATTTTCTAAAAAATTAAATTCGATAAATATATACATTCTTTTTATTTTTTGGTATACTAACAGAGAAGAGGAGCAACATTAGGATACATGATAAAAAACAACCGTGTCATTTTATCATTAAACCTTGACGCACCGCTAACGCGGGGTTATTATAGGAGCTCAGATGAATATTATAGCTGATTTACACACCCACACCATGGTTAGCCACCACGCTTATAGCACTGTCGCAGAGTTACTTGAAGCAGCAAAAATCAAAAATCTTTATGCCATAGCTATGACAGATCATGGTCCTGGTTTGGATGATGGGGCACATCGTTTACATTTTAAGTGCCTCAATAAACTTCCTAACGAAGTTCAAGGTGTAAAACTTTTTCATGGTGCTGAATTAAATATTATGGATTTTTCAGGTAGCGTTGATTTGGGCGAAGCAATCTTAAAGAAGCTACATTTTGTTATTGCCTCTTTTCACCATGAAGTCATTAGAAGCGGCACAACGGACGAGCACACAAACGCATGGCTTTCTATAGTTAAAAATCCTTATGTTGATTGTATGGGACATTCAGGAAACCCAGCTTATGAATATGATTTTGAAACAGTTATAAAAGAGTGTGCAAAATATGAAAAAATTGTAGAAATAAATGCAAGCTCAGAAGAAGCGAGGCCTGGAAGTTTTGTAAACTGCAAAAAAATTGCTGAACTTTGTATACAGCATGGTGTACATGTTGCTGTTAACACCGATTCACATTCAAAATGGTCAATTGGAGAATTTGGCCCTGCTCTAAAAATTTTAGAAGAAATAGATTTCCCAGAAGAATTAGTAATTAATTCAAGTCTAGACCGATTAAACGCCTTTTTTGAAAGAAAGAAGAAAAGACTGGGTAATTAATAATTGCATAATTAATAATTAATATTAAACTTAAAGATGTGAAAACGGTTGCATGTGCCACCTAGAAAATAAAGGTGGATGCGATGATCAACCTCTGTGACAGTTTATAGAGAACTTTGCTCCACATATCTGTACCCATCACAATTATTAATTATGCATTATTGGGAAAAATTTTAAAAAGTAAGTAATGCAACATGGATGTTGCCAATACTGAACAGTCCACAATAGGGATTCTTCACGAGAACAGATATTGAGTAAAAATCAGAATGATGGGAAAAAGAAATTACACTTCTCCCCCGCTTTACCCATCACAATTATTAATTATTCATTATTAATTAATAATTATCTAAACCGCCAGGTTTTACTTGAAAGTGACTAAACTCCATAGAAAAGCTCGCCCTTCCCTGTGTTACAGAACGTAGATTGGTAGAAAAACCAAACATTTGCGCCATTGGGGCTTGTGCATGCACAACTTCATTAGTAGTTTTAGATTCTAGGCTTAATATAAGGCCATTTCTTTGAGTTACTTGGCTCATAGATTCACCTACAAATTCTTTTGGAGAAATTATATCAACATTCATAACAGGCTCTAAAATCTCAGGGCTTGCCTTTCTACATGCTTCATCAAATGCTTGAACTGCACATGCTTCAAATGCAAAGGTTGTTGAGGTGAGTTCATTATAATCAACACCTATTACGGTAACACTTACGCCGTTACATGGGTAACCATATTGTATACCAGAGCCAAACGAGTTTGTAACACCACGTTCAATTGCTTCCATAATTTCTTGTGGGCATGAACCTTTTTTAAGATCATTATGAT
>CAYJHL010000225.1:0-2511 GCA_964369585.1 uncultured Treponemataceae bacterium
CAGCATCTTTTGAAAGGTATGCTTTTAATTCTTCGATGTCTTTTTGTTGTAGTTTGTGTATCATGTATTTACCTCAAAAAATTGTTTTGATGTTTATAGTATATTACAGCAATAATCTGTAGTATGCAAGTCTGTTTTTCATTATACTTGTGTGGTTTAAACTATTGACATTTCACTAAAGTAGTTTATACTAGAAATATAACAAGATGATAAAAGAGTTTGGCTATGGATGAAAAAATTAACAAATCGGCTTCGCGTACCATCGAAATTCTAGATTTCCTAGCGCGGTCGGATAGGGCTCCAAATTTAACAGAAATTTCTCAAGTTCTCGAAATACCTAAAAGCAGTTGTTTTGAAATTTTACAAACTCTTATTAAAATGGAAGCAGTTGAAGAAGACCTCCAAAAAACATATCGAGTAGGTATAAAAATTTTTCAAATTGGTTCAAAGGTATTAACACACAGCAATGTTTATACGATTGCGCATGAGGAATTAAAAATTCTTTCAGAAAAAGTGAATCAAACGGTGTATCTTGCTATACACAATAGTGGAAAAATAGTTTATGTCGACAAAGTAGTTGGAAAAAAAGCAATACTCTCCTCAAGTGAAATTGGTGAGACGAATTTTATGCACTTGACAGGTCTTGGGAAAGCTTTGTTAGCAGGTTACTCACAAGATGAAGTACTTAGAATTATTGAGAAAAATCCTCTTATATCAAAGACAAAGTTCAGTATAACATCAAGAGAGGCCTTAGAAAAAGATTTAATAGAAACGCGTAATAGAGGGTATGCTATTGATAACAGAGAAAGTATGGAACTGGTTCGATGTGTTGCAGCTCCTGTTTTTGATGGAAAAGGGATCCCAATAGCTGCGATAAGTATTACAACTCTTGCAACTCACGTTGATGATAAAGACTTGATCTCTCTTGCTCATGAGGTTACTCAGGTTGGGCTTTCTATATCTCAGCGCATGGGGTATGGAAGAAAAGTGTTATACGGATAATTTTTTCAAAATTCTACTTGACAAGTGAAAAATTCAGATTTATAATATCGTATTCATATTTGCAAATTAGGTTTATGTATACGAACTAATACGTAGGATGTCGTATGTATTTTAACATGCGCTAAAGGAGACAAATGAAAACACTACTTACAATCGAAGGTACGAAATTTTTAGTAAATGGGAAACTTATTTATTCTGAAATTGAGAATTGCCCCGAGGCCTATCATGGTTTGTTAATGAATTCAAGAATGATTCAAGGGATTTTTGATGACAAGCAAGATGTTGGTCGCTTTAATAGGTATGGTAAGCAATTTGATGCAGAAAATAATACTGATGAATTAATTGCATCTCTACAACAATGGTATGATTGTGGACTTAGAGCAATTACAGTAGGGTTCCAAGGTGGTGGGCCTTGCTTTACAATTGATAATGAAACTATTCAAAATAACCCATTTTCATCAGATGGGAAAACAATTGATCCTGCTTATTTAGCGCGAATGAAAAAGGTAATTTTAGCAGCAGATGAAATTGGTATGGTTGTGATTGTAAGTTATTTATATGGTTCTCAAACACGTTTTATAAAAGATGACTTGTCTATAATGCAAGCCGTGAAAACGGCTTCGAATTGGCTGAGGGATGAAAAATTTACTAACGTTATTATTGAGATTGCGAATGAGCATGATGTAAGGCAGTTTAAAATACATCCAATTGTTTATTTAGAACATGGTGTTCTTGACTTAATTAACATTGCGAAGACAGAATCTGGAGGGATACCCGTAGGTTGCAGCGGGCTTGGAGGGACATTTGATCCTGAAATTACAAAAGCTTCAGATGTAGTGCTTATTCATGGAAATGATCAATCTCGACAGTGTTTATATAATTTAATTGAAAACTGTAAGTCCGTGGCACCTACAAAACCTATTGTCTGCAATGAAGATTCTCAAGCACTTAGTAATATGGCCGTATGTTTTCATGAAGGTGTATCGTGGGGATATTACAATAATATGACTAAGCAAGAACCTCCTGTATATTGGGGAGTTACAGAAGGGGAAGATGCTTTTTTTGCATTACGAATGGCAATAACGCTTGGGATAGATGTTTCCTTGCCTATCCTAGAAGATCAATTTTACCTTCAAGGTTTTGAGGAACACATGACATATGAGGGTAAGCGTTGGATTCGTCTAGCAAGTCTTTTCCCTGAAAAAATAAACTATGTTGAGTTTTATAGAAATGGAGTATTATTTGCAACAGCGTATGATGATCCTTTTACAATTAATAAAATTCAGAATTGGTGGCAAGGTCCTACTATGGATATAAAAAGTAATGAAAATTGGGAAGCAAAAGTATATTTGACTGATGGGAGCGTTATTACAAAAACAAGTAATAATAAAATGAAAATAACCACATAGTGGTAAAGTATAAAAGGAGTTATTATGAAACAAATGAAAAAAGCACTTATGTGTTTAATGGTAACATGCCTCGCGGTAATGTTAATGGTTTCTTGTGGAG
>CAYJHL010000225.1:2521-2910 GCA_964369585.1 uncultured Treponemataceae bacterium
TAGCGAAAAGTCAACAGTAGATCCAATCTCTGGATTAACTACACTTGGTGTTGGAGACTTTGAAAAATTCTTGAATGAGCAAATACCTGAAGTTGATATTGAGCTTGTAAGTATCTCATGGGATGGGTGGATTCAAAAACTGGAAGCTATGGCTACATCTGATGAAATGGATGTAGGTTTTTTTACAAATCAAGTTGCAGTTCCAGAATGGTATTTAGATTTAACACCATATCTAGAAAATGATCCAGAGGTTAACTTTGATAATTTAAATGAAATATTTGTAGATCCTGCTGTGCATTATACTTATAACAAATCTTTTAATTACCCAGAGGCAACCGATAAGATTTATGGCCTCCCTATGACTATGGCCTGTAATGTATTAATGTATG
>CAYJHL010000226.1:0-2895 GCA_964369585.1 uncultured Treponemataceae bacterium
GTCTATGTTCCTGTTTATATAACACATTTTTATAACGGAGAGATTTTGTGGATTGCATTTTTTATTGTAATAGGTATAGAAATACTACTATTATATAAGCAAGATCTTTTGCTTTCAATTACAATGGCCTTGGGATTCACTTTAAATTTCTTTGCAACAAGAACCTTATTTGCAGGGTTGCAAGCGCTTAGCTTGAATCAGCAAACTGTCGATATGTTAAGACTCCAAGAAAACCGGATTAGCATAATGGTTTTTACCTTTCTTGTATTGTTTCCCTATAATTTAATAGGCAGTAGATTTATGAATTCCCATATTGTAAAACATCTTGCATCCAATAGAATAAGTCTTAAGCTTGCCTGTACTTTGTTAGCCTCTGTCAGTATAATTCAATTAGTTACTATACCAACAATGTTTGTAGAAACTGAAAGTGTTCGATTTAACTCTATATATCAGATACGCACAGGCCTTTTAGCTCATGTTAGCTTTTTAGTAATTATGCTTATTATTTATATTTACGGTAAATTAAAAGAAGCAACAGATACTTATGAAGATACAACTGCAGAAATAAAAACAGAAAATCTTACTATTTCTAAGCTTGAAGCGGAGGCAAAAACAGACTTTTTTACAGGTTTCTTTGTAAAAAGTATCGCCGTAAAAAAGCTAACTAAATTTTTAGAGAAAAAAGAAACATGTTATGTTGTTTATCTCGACTTAGATGGGTTAAAAATTGTAAATGATACTTATGGGCATGAAGAAGGCGATTGGTACATACAAAGTACTTCTTCATGTATTAAGGAAGTGTTTTGTTATGATGTAATTGCTCGAATTGGTGGAGACGAATTCCTTGTTGTTGGGAATGAAACGAAAGGGCCCTCTGCATTAGAAAAAGCACAAATGTGTTATGAGAAGGTTGTAAAGCTCAAAGGAAATAATAAAAAGCCGTATGAAACATCCTTAAGTTTTGGCGTAGTAGAGGTTGAAAATGCAAATGAGCTAGCAGTAGAGGATTTAATAGATTTAGCTGATAGCAAAATGTATGAATTTAAGAAAAGCCGGCATAAAGAACGTATAGAGCGCGCAAAACAAATATAAGGAACTATTAAAATGAAATTTGGGTCGTATGAAATTGAAGATATTACTATATCTTATGCAGAATTTGGTAAAGCCAAGGCAAATACGATAGTCGTTTTTGCAGGTGTTGTTTCTAGTTTACATTCAAGTTTTTTTAAGATGTTTAATCATCTTCCACAAAGGGTCGTAGCTATTGCTCGGCCAGGTTATGGAGCGAGTACATATTTTGAAATGGAATCTGTATTAGACTACGCAAAAAAACTAGAAGGCTTCTTTGATTACCTTAACATAGATACCTTTAGTGTTGTTGGAATTTCTGCTGGAGCGCCCTATGCTCATGCCGTTGCAAAACATTTTGGCTCAAGGGTAAAAGAATCAATCATTGCTGTCGGAATGACTGAAGCATACAAAAAAGAACACATGGATTTATTTTCAAAAGAAAATCAAGATTTTTTTACAGATATTCGCAGCATGACAAAAAAAGAGGCAGGTATCAGGATGTACAATATTTATGCACCTGCTTTTTCAGCACAAGCAAGACAAACATCAGACTTTTTAGATTCATTTCAAAATGAAGGCCTTCATATGGGGCAAGAAGCACTTTTGCAAGTTAAACCTTGGGGTTTTGATCTTTCTGAAATTACTTGTCCTGTTACTTTTTTACAAGGAACAAAAGACTTTGAAATATCGTATGATTCAGTTGTGAAGACAGTTGAAAGCATGAAAAACGCAAAGCTCATAACCTTTAAGAACGCAGGACACCTTTCTTTTAGAGTATTTTATAAACTTAGGCAATTGATAAAAAAGAGTAGTAGAAAGTAGACTAAAATCACTCCCCCGTCCACAAATGCTCTTTTAAGTCTACACAACCATTTTCTTTAAACTGTACACCTTCATCTTCTAACAAAGTTCGCTGCTCGTCCCATCCTGGTGCGCATCTTCCTTGAGAGTTTACCACTCTGTAACAGGGAAACTCACCGTAATATGAACTATTAGAGCATGCTTTTCCCACATGACGTGAGTTTTTGGGATAGCCCATAAGGCTTGCAATATGGCCGTAAGTTGAAACCATGCCGTAAGGAATCTCTTCTACAATAGCAAGGGCAAGCTCATCAAAGTCTTCTTTCATAATTTTAGTATAACACACGTTTTTTGTATCGTCTATTCTATAGTGAAAACTAGGCATAAAAAAACGAGCTTTTCTAAAAGCTCGTTTTATATTTATTGGTTCTTAAAACCTATATGAAAGTCCTACACTGTAGCCTATCCACATGTTCAGATGTGTGTTACCTGTAGTTTTTTCCCATAGCGACCACGGCTTTAATGATGCACCAATATTTCCATTTTCATCTTTGTGCTGAGAAATTGTCATATTCCATGTAGGGCCAACAAATGCATTTAATCCGCCAACAAGTTGCTTTGAAGTTAAAAGTTTCACTTGCGTAAGCATATTGAGTGCATTTGAAAATTGGCCATCCTCTGTTAATTGGTATGCCATAGCTTCAATTTGATTGCTAAATCCATAGTTCCAGTTTAGCTGTGTTCCAAAGCCTGCCCCAAAGATTCCATTTGTATCACCAAAGTAATTTGCTCCTGCAGAAAAGATTGTGTAAAAACGATCTGTACCGAGTTTAAAATTTAAGGCTGTATCAATAGCTTCAAAGTAGGCAATTTCAATTTCTCTTTTTCCACCTTCTTTTACAATACTAATAAGTCCAATTGGTACGCCATCAATGGTATCAGCATAATTTATAAGGCCAAATTGAACACCTTCTACTTTTTTTGCAATGTTAATAATTCCCGCTGCTTGAAAACCTGTTATGT
>CAYJHL010000227.1:0-2877 GCA_964369585.1 uncultured Treponemataceae bacterium
TTTGGAAATAAGATCCCTCGGCTGATGTTCGGGATGACGATGGGTCGCAAATGGACATAACATTCCTGAACTCACAGTGAAGTATGTGCCTGTTCTTTGATAAGTTTTTTTATTGAATAAAGTGTATACATTAGCGCAATAATAGCAGCTATCCAGTTTATTGCTGCAATGCCAATGAAAATTCCACGTGCTTTTAAGTCAAATACTACGCTTAGTATATAAAAAACAATAGCAGGTAAAATAAGTTGGCGAGAAAAGCCAATCCACATTACAAACTTCGGTTTTTTTATTGCTTGCAATACTGAATTACAAGCAGGAAGTAAAATATAGCAGTAGTAGGCTAGGACTTCTAAGCGCAAGTAAAAAACCGTATAATTGATTATTACAGGATCATCGCTAAAAAGGTCTGCAAGTTTTCGAGCAAAAGGTGTTAGAACAATTGCAGCAAAAAATAAACTAACAGCTCCAATTTGCAAACCAACTGTAAAGGCCTTTTTTATTCTGTCAAATTGTTGAGCCCCAAAGTTTTGCCCAACAATTGAAAGGAGAGAAACGGATATGCCCATTGCTGGAAGTAAAAATACTTGTTCTATGCGAAGTCCAACTCCATAGGCAGCAATTGCGTCTGCATTTGAATAGGTGTTAAGAAAATAATTTATTACATACATTCCAATGGCAACTGACATAGAGTTCAGTATTGCAGGAAAAGCTTGTTGGAATATTTCTTTTATAATGTTTCGCTTTGGAATGAAAAAGTGCGATAGATTTTGTCGTATAACAGTAAAAATTTTCTTTTCATCTTCGATTTCGATTTTCGAAACTTGGCGAAGAAGATAAAAGAAAGCCATTACTTGAACAAGGACTGTTGCAAGCGCAATTCCACTTATGCCCATCGCTGGGATAACCCAAAATCCGTATAAAAAGAGTGGATCCAAAACTAAATTTGCAAAAAAACCTACAATGAGTACATTTCGATAACTTTTTGTGTCTCCGCGAGCATTAAGAAGACTGTTTAAAATGTTATTGAGAATAAAAAAAGGAATCCCGCTTAGAATTGTTTTCATATATGATGAGGCCATTTCGAGTGAAGCACCTGTTGCGCCCATTAGTCTAAATAATGGTTCTACGTAAAGGTTTTTTAATACTAAAAGAATCAAAGATAGCAAAAAGGCAAGTGTAAGTGATTGCGTAAAATATAATACACTTGCATCATTCTTTTTAGCACCAATTGCATTTGAAATAAGAACTACTGATGCTGTTCCAATACCCATTCCCAATGCAAGTATTGAAAAAAAAGCAGGAAAGGAAAGAGAAAGCCCTGCAAGTGCATCACTTGAAATTTTTCCACCGTACCAAGTGTCTGTAATATTGTAGAATGTATTAAAAATAAATCCTAAGCTAGCAGGAAAGCCTATGTCAAAAAAAAGGTGGGGAATATGACCTTGAGTAAGATCTAACTTTGTTGCTTTCTTCATATAATATTGTCATACAAGAACGCAATAATGTCAATAGTAAAAATGAACATTTGATGGATTTTCTGTTTGTTGAAATCTTATGAAATACTCATTGACAGGAAAAAAAGCGTTGCGTATACTATTAGTAGGAGTGGTAAATGAAAAAAACTGTATTGTTCTTTTTCTTGGGACTAGCTTCTATGTTGTTTTCTCAAGAACTGCAAAGTCCCTTTGAGCTTTCGTATGATATATTGAAAACTGGATTGCATGGAAATGAAGCCAAACTACAGCAGCAAGCTCACTTATTAACTGAAATTGAAAAAGATATGCTATTTGATGCATATAAAATGGACTCAGGGTACTCTCTCGTTTTGCGTGGTGGGTATGGCTTTGGAGAAGGTTTTGGGATTATGGGAAATGCTGATAAGGCAAAAACATTTAGGATTCTTGATACGGTAAGCCTAGCAGGTTTTCTTGTTTTTGGTGGCTCTGCTGCTTTGAGTCTTCCGTTTCTTCCCAGTATTTTACTTAGTGATGATGCAGATATCTATGCAGGGTTGCTCTTAGTTGGTAGTATAACAGGAGCAACCTCCGTACTTGTACTTTTATCGTCTCAAACCTATCAGTTTGTTACTTTATCTACGCATGCATCAGATTTTAATAAAGACTTAGAGTGCGCTTTAGGAGTTTCTGATATTGCTTTGTCTGCTTTGCCGATGGTTGACTTTCAGACATGTGAACAATCTGTTGCCGTTTTAATAAAAATAAAAATATAGTTTGAGGCAGTATTCTATAAATATTTTTTTTCAAATTCTTCTATTGGAAGAGGTTTGTCAAAAAGATAGCCTTGCCCTTTGCCAAAATTCATTTTTCGAAGTAAATCACATTGTTCTTGTGTTTCTATACCTTCTGCAACAGATGTTTTTACTTGCAGTGAATTACATACATCAATAGAGTAGCCAACAAGTGCCATTGTGCGCTCGCTCGTTGTAATTGAATCAATTAAGCTTTTGTCGATTTTTACTTCATCAAATTCGGTATCAATAAATAGTGAAAGGTTTGAGTACCCAGAACCAAAATCATCGAGAGATAAAATAAAGCCAGCATTAGAAAATTCTTTTGTAATATTGGTTAAAAAATTAATATCGAGTAATTGAATGCTTTCAGTAATCTCTATTACAATTTTATCAGATGTTATGCCGTTTTCATGACAGATTTGTAAAAAATCAGAAACAATATTTTCTTGTTGTAATGTTATTCTGGAGAGATTCACTGCAATAGTAAATGTTTTGTATAGTTCTGTTTTTTTCCATGAACTTAAAAGTTTACATACTTCAGAAAAAACATGCTTGTCTAGGTATTGAATAATGTTTTCTTTTTCGTAAAAAGGTATAAAAAAGAAAGGGCTTTCTATTTTTCCATT
>CAYJHL010000228.1:0-2874 GCA_964369585.1 uncultured Treponemataceae bacterium
TAAAACGGCTTCCAGGAGTTTTATTTAGATCTTCAATAATCGGTGTAATTATTGGTGCACTCCCTGCTGCAGGAGGATCAATAGCATCTCTTGTAGCATACGGGCAAGAAAAAAGAATAGGAAAAAGAAAAGAACTCTTAGGAACTGGTATTATTGAAGGTGTTGCAGCTCCAGAAGCATCAAACAATGCAAGTACTGGTGGAGCTTTAATTCCAATGATGACATTAGGAATTCCAGGAGATGCGATGACAGCAGTTCTAATGGGAGGTTTAATAATACAAGGCTTACGACCTGGTCCATTACTATTCCAGCAGCAAATGCCCTTTGTATCTTCAATCTTTATAAGCTTGTTATTATCTGTTGTATTTATGCTTGTATTAGGTTTACTCGGAGCTCGCTATTTTGCTCGCCTTATTAGCTGCCCAAAAATCTATCTAATACCAGCAATCTTAATTTTCTGTATGGTAGGATCATATGCAATAAATAACTCTCTGTTTGATGTTTGGGTTCTTTTTATTGCAGGAATCACTGGCTTTTTCCTTAGAAAGCTAAATTTTCCAATTGCTCCAATTATACTAGGAATGATACTTGGTCCAATGTTCGAAAGCAATCTTCGAAGAGCCCTTGTTTTATCTGACGGAGACTGGTCAACATTTGTGACACGTCCAATAAGTGCAGGATTTTTAGTAATAATTGTTATTGCTTTTACTGGACCTGTTTTAGCCAAACAAATTAAAAAGGTGCTAAAAAAAGGTGAGTAAAAAAGTAACCTTGCGAGACATCGCAACAGAAACAGGCTCCTCTGTGAGCACTGTTTCACGAGTTCTAAACAATTCTCTTTTAATCCCAGAAGATACACGCCGATTGATCTTAAAAACTGTAAATCAACTGGGATATAAACCAAGACAAACAAAGAAGCAAAGCAACCGTGCAATAATTACAATACGGTTGTTTTTGCCTCAAGCAACAAACACTTTTACTCACTTTTTTTATGATGTAGCGGAACTCATTGAGGCTATCACAGAAGGTTTTGCAGAAACTAAAGTGAACATAATCACAAGCATAAATAATTCAGATTTATCAATTTTTGATCAAAAGAAATTAGGCGATATCGGAGGTTGTGTATTTGCCTTCACCTCACCAAGCAAAGATTTAGAAAATCAATTAACGAAGAGAAATATACCGTTTATTTTACTAAACCGAGAACAACACAACCAAAACTACGTAACTATTGACAACCAAAAAGCCATGGAACAATTGGTATCAAGGGCCTTTTTAAAAAAGCAAAACCTAAAACCTTGTTATATTGGATTCAAGCCTAATACATTCATAAATACCACTCGACAAAAAGGAATAAAAACTGCCTGCAAAAGTCTAGGCATACCCTTTTCTAGTGGTGACGCATACATGGTAGAGTCTGTAGAATATGCACAAAACATTATTTTCCCTCAAATTCTTAAGAAAAAGTACAATTGTATTTTTTGCTTTAATGACTTATTTGCTATCTCAATATATCATGCAGCAATGCTACACAATGTAAATATCCCAAATGATATATTACTATGTGGGTTCGATAATTCAGCCATGCTTCAGCTTATGGATAAACGCATTACCTCTGTGGAGTTCTCTGTGAAAACAATGGGAAAAGAAGCTGGACTTTGGTTAAAAAGTTGCATTATCTCAAAAGAAAAAATAAGTTGTAAAAAAATAATACCTGCAGTTTTAATTCCCGGAGACACTCTCTAACAACAAACCGCAAGCTACCTATTTTAATGGTCAGGATAGTTTTCTAGCAAATGCACGGAAAGCAAATCATTAACTGTTTGTCTAGTTTGCAAGGTTTCCTTTGCACAAGCAAGCCCGAATTGAATACAGCGTTTAATGGGCTTTTTGGATAAATATCCCATCAAAAACCCTGATGCAAAAGCATCACCTGCACCAATGGTATCTGCAATCATTGGCGGTGCATAGGGTTTTTCATTCCATGTTTCACCATTTATGTGAACCATTACGCCTTGCTCACCAAAGGTTATAATAAAGTTTGAAAAACCTAATTTCTTAAACTTTTCGGCTGTTGCTACATCAGGAATGGCTTCTTCGCCTAAAAGCATTGCAGCTTCAAACTCATTGCATCCGTATAGATCAACAAGATGGGCATACGGAAGTACTTTTTTTGAAATATCTGGAGCCGTTGCATTTTGAAACACAAACAAATCTTTTTCTTTTTTTAATGCATAAAAATCTTTAAAAGCATCTTCATTTATATTCGAATCAATTGCAAGGGTGTTTATCCCTTGGGTTTCAATAAATCTTCTTACTTCATCATCAAGGATTATCTCATTTAAAATATCGGTACAGTACACACAAGAGGCAGGTTTTCCACTACTTGCCATTATAGAAAAAAGCGCTGTTTTTTTAGAATCACTTCTTCGTAAAAGTGTAGTGTCGACACCCTTTGTTAAAAGTTCGTTGTGCAAAAAATCACCAAAGATATCTTTACCCAGCACCGAGCACATGGCAGTTTCGAGGCCTAAATTTTTTAAGTTAAGCGCCATACCGCGCCCGACACCTCCAGGGACAAGCTCAATGGTGCCATCCCTATAGGCTTCCGTTCCATCGTCCTCATAGCTAAAAGCTTTAACATCTACCGACACATTTCCGATACTTAAAATTTTGTTAACCATGCTTTAATTTTATAGTGATTATGACATGGTGTCAAGGTTGAAAAATCATTCAAAATTTGTTACTATAAAACATCACACTTTTCCAGGGGAGTTCCAATGTCTACACCACTACAAACCTATTTACAGTCTGTGCAGCAAGATAAGCAAAGCGCAGAGATGATTGCCTATGTTGCAAACCTTCAATTAACCG
>CAYJHL010000229.1:0-2831 GCA_964369585.1 uncultured Treponemataceae bacterium
GACAAACCTTATTTAGAGAAGCTTTTCAATTATTGGGAGTAAAAAGTACAAAAACCTTGCACGAAGTAGCACAGGACTTGGGGGTTTTGGTATGAATCCTTATACTATGCTACGGCAAGAACATGCACGCTTTATTTTAGGTGCAAACGATGAGTAATAAACGAGTGCCCCCATTGCGATTTCCCGAGTTTAAGAATTCTCCTAGTTGGAAAGTAATATTACTAGGGGAACTTTCCAAACCAGTTGAAGATAGAGCCAAAGAAAAAAAATACATACTTATGAGTGTTACTTCTGGTGTCGGATTAGTACCACAAACTGAAAAGTTTGGAAGAGAAATAGCTGGTAATTCATATAAAAATTATTATGTAATTAAAAAGTATGATTTTGCATATAATAAAAGTGCTACGAAACTATATCCAGAAGGCTACATTGCAATGCTTAAAGATTATGATGAAGTGGCTCTTCCCAATAGTATTTTTACTTGTTTTCGGATTACCGATAGTAACAGTGTACCGAGATTTTATGATTACTTATTCAGTTCAAATTATCATGGTAAGTGGTTAAAGCAATATATCACTGTTGGAGCTCGTGCTAATGGTGCTTTGAGTGTTGATAATAAGCATTTATGGAATATGCCAATAGGTATTCCTACAGAAAAAAAAGAACAACAAAAAATTGCCGATTGCCTTACTTCTTTTGATGAGCTACTTAGTGCAGAAAATACAAAACTGGAATTATTAAAACAACATAAAAAAGCCCTTATGCAAAAACTGTTTCCCCAAGAAGGTAAAACCGTTCCCGAATGGCGGTTCCCGGAATTTAGCGATAGTGGGGAATGGGAGAAAAAGCCTTTATTTATTCTAGCAGATAAAATCATCAAAAGAAATAAAGATGGTAAAGTAAAGCGAGTATTCACAAATTCTGCAACAGAAGGTGTTGTAGACCAACGAAATTATTTTGATAGAGAAATTGTTGATTATGAAAATCTTAAAAACTATCTGGTAATTGATGATGGAGATTATGTCTATAATCCAAGAGTTTCAGTTAGTGCTCCTGTAGGTCCAATATCAAAAAATAAAATAGGGAAAGGTGTAATGTCACCATTGTATACTATATTTAGATTTAAGAATCAAAATAACAATTTTTATGAACATTATTTTAAAACATCGTTATGGCATACATATTTGACGAATATCTCTAACACAGGAGCACGGCATGACCGTATGAATATTTCAAGTGATGGGTTTATAAATATGCCCTTGCTTTCTACAGTTCAGGAAGAAAAAGAAAAAATAGCTGCATGTTTATCCTCAATTGATGAGCACATTACTGCACAAGCAGAAAAAGTTGAACTATTAAAGGAGCATAAAAAAGCCCTATTGCAAGGTCTGTTTGTTGGTGGGGAAGGTGTAGAGTGAATAGCCCAAAGATATATAAATATAATTCACCTGAAAAAGTTGCAAGACGAATCAAAGATGATTTTGTTAGTGGTAAGAATGATTTCATTTTTTTATATGCATATAATGGAATCGGGAAAACAAGCTTATCAATGGAGTTTAAGAATTTAGGAAAAAGAAAAGGCAATTCTGATACACTATATTTTAATGCTTTCACAGAAGACCTTTTTACATGGGATAATGATTTAGATGACGATACCAATCGTGAATTAGTTTTGAATACATACTCAAAGTTTTTTCCAGATTTAATGGGGTTAGAAATCGCACCTAAAATAAGGAATTTTTTAGATCGCTATTGCGATTTTGATTTTATTATCGAAATCAATAAAAAGATTGATAAGGTAACAAAAAAGGAAATAGAGTATTGGGCTGTTAATTTTAAGAGAGAAGTAATTATCAATGGTACCTCTATAATTCGAGAAAAAATTAAAGTTTCGCGAGGCGAAGAAAATATATTTAAATGGTGTTTTTTTCTAGCTATTGTACAGTTAGTAATTGACGAGCATGTAGAATATAACTGGGTAAAATATTTTTACATTGACGATCCAATATCTTCGCTTGATGATAATAATGCAGTTGCTGTTGCAAGTGATTTGGCTGTCCTTTTAAGAAATCACAATGATAAAGTGAAATCTATAATATCGTCTCATCACGGGCTATTTTACAATGTAATATGTAATGAGCTTAAAGATTTTACACACAAAAAATATTTTATGTATCGCAATAAAGCAACAAATGAGCTCTTATTGCAAGCCTCAGATGATACCCCCTTTTTCCATCATGTAGCAATGATTTATGAATTAAAAAAGGCTAATGATACACAAAAGCTGTATGCATATCATTTTAATATACTTAGAAATGTTCTTGAAAAAACATCATCTTTTTTTGGTTATAAAGATTTCTCCGATTGTATAAAAGAATTCGTAGATATAAATTTATATTCAAGAGCCTTAAATCTATTAAGTCATGGAGGATACTCTTTATATGAGCCAAAAGAAATGGTAAATGACAATAAAAAGATTTTTAGTGATGTATTTGAGGCTTTTTTGGAAAAATATGATTTTGAGTTACCTAAGCTGGATTAGTAATCGATAGAGAAAAATCTTTGGGGACAGTAATTTTGCACAAAGTAGTGTAGGTGTGATATAATCATATAGAATATGTCAATAAAAGGCTTTTACGGAGTTGTGCTTATGTTAGAAGAAAGTAAGGGAATCGAAAAAGAATGATTACAGTTTTTGAAACAAGTCTCCTCCACAGACAGGCAAGTGTGTAGCAAATATGGTAGAAAAATATGGCATAGAGGAAAAAAAGGATATAATGAGTGATACAACAATACAAAAACAATTAGGGCAAACACTGTGGAAAATTGCC